>DAOUVS010000066.1 GCA_030667525.1 Candidatus Zixiibacteriota bacterium
CGACCAGTTGAAATTCACCGAGCACCTGCTGTAAAAATGGAAGTTGTACCTCCAGTGAATGTTCCCCGCCAGCCGCTCCACCGGTATGACCCTTGTTTGACATATAAACAGCCGGATTTATCGAACCGATTTTGTAAGCCAGTTTTTTGTTAATAGGGATTTGACCAAGCGGGGTGGCATAGGCATCGCCATCAAAAACCGAGACACCTTGAAAAAAAACAGTATGTGAAGGAGCAATCACGATAACGGTTTCATATTGTTCGCCAAGTAGTTGTTTGTATCCGTCAGTGGCTGTTTTGCCAGAATACTTATATCCGGCATGTGGTGCAATCAATGCAACCGGTCGTCCGACAATAGGTTTTTTGACAGCGGCATTAAAAAACTCCGCCAGCATCTTCGACAAAGCTGCCGGATCGCTTGGGTAAAATGCCCCGGCCACTGCCGCTTTTCTTACATTTCCATTACTCATCAACTACTCAACTTTTTTTCAATCTCATTAATTTTTTTCAATTTCTTTCGTCAATTTTTAGCCGGGGGCAATATCAATAGATATTACCTCATAGTCAATGATAAAGATAATAAAAGAACGGAGGCCAAAAAGACCTCCGTTTAAATTGTTATTTCGATTGATTATTCTTCTGATAAAGCTGGTTGCGGTGAGTTTTTACCGCCCTTATCAGATTTGATTCCTTCCACCATCGCCGCCAGCGAACCAATAATTCCGCTCGCTTCGATCGGTAGGAAGATCTTGTTCGCTTTGCCTTCGGCCAGTTTCGGCATCATCTCAAGATATTTCAGCGTTATCAGTTTCTCGTCCGGTTTACCATCGTGAATGGCGTTAAAGACACTGCCAATAGCTTCGGCTTCACCCTGAGCAACTGCAACCTGGCGGTATTTTTCGGCATCGGCGGTCTTCTTAACAGCTTCCGCTTCACCCTCTGCCCTGAGGATTGCTGACGCTTTGGCACCTTCGGCTTTGGTGATAGCTGACTGCTTGTCACCTTCGGCCTCAAGTATCACCGCTCTTTTTAACCGTTCCGCTTTCATCTGACGACTCATCGCCTCAGTGATATCTTTCGGAGGATCGATTCGCTGAATCTCCACCCTGTTAACTTTGACACCCCATTTATCGGTCGCCGAATCGAGCACATCACGCAGTTGGGAGTTAATCGTATCGCGCGATGCCAGCGATTGATCGAGTTCCATCTCACCAAGAACATTACGCAGGTTAGTCTGCGCCAGTTTTGATGCAGCCATAATATAGTTCGCTATTTCATAACGGACCCGCACCGGGTCGGTGATCTGGCAGTACACAACCGCGTCAACCTCGACACCAACGTTATCTTTGGTGATGACTAACTGCGGGGGAACATCGAGAACGATCTCGCGCATATCGACTTTCAGGATCGTGTCGATAAACGGGACGATCAGGTTCAAACCGGAATCGAGAGTTTTCTGGTATCTGCCAAGACGTTCCACCAACGCTTTTTCAAACGGTCGGACAATCCTGATTGACATCCCGCCAAGTATGAAGGCGAGTACAATCACCATACCTATAAACATATAAGCTTCCATATTGGTCCATCCTTTCTAATAAAATAAGTTATTATTTACTCATCTGTTTTCTTTGAAACATACAACCGTGCACCCTGCACTTTGTCGACTGTTATCTGTGCACCTTCGTTTATCGGTTCGGAAGCAATCGCTTGCCAGACCTGCCCCTCGACCCGAACCTGACCACCCTCAGCGACCGGATCGATAGCTTTGATGACTAATCCTGATTTACCAATCATTGCATCGACATTGGTTTTTTGCGGCGACTCTTTGGTGATCTTTTTGGCCAACGGGCGTGTTAATGGAATAAGCAATATGGCCAGAAAAGCAAAAACACCCAATTGTATCAGATAGCTGTCGGTCATAGTTGAGGCCACCGCGCCGCCGAGGGCGCCAAACGCGAAGCAGGCAAAAACCAGACCCGGGGTCATGATCTCAACAATCAAAAATATTACCATTGCCGCCAGCCAGAGCCAGAACATTGTCGGCATTTTTAACTCCTTTCTATTTTGTTCGCTATATTTACCATCTTATACCATAGTATATTCGAAAAAATCGTCTCAATTCAACAAAAATTGTTAAAGTATCTGTGGGATAGTTTCATATCTGTCATAATTGTGCGGTCAGCAATTTTGTAGGGCAGGTGTCCCCGCCACCTGCCAGTAGTTCGAAATCCCTCAGGCCCGGGTGGCGCACCCCTTGGGGTGCGGAAATGTTCCAAACCAGTGAATCGAAATCCCGCAGGGTTTCGACAATTTTACTACAATAATTTGTACCACTTCCTCATTTTGACTTAAAAAATTCCCCGTAATCTTTTACCTTTCTATTCGTTACAGCAAAATGGGTTCGTTTTCCCGATTTTTGCTTTTTATCAGCATTCTCACTTCAAATTACATCGTTTGGAACACCGACCTACTTAGATCAAGCATTTGAATTAACGGTGGTTTGGTGGGAAAATGGTTGTTTTTAAACAAAATTTATCGGTAATTCGTTATATGAATAAGGAGGGGAAAATATTCATGATTAAAGATAAAATATATTCTTCATCAATTTTGTTTTCTGTACTGCTTCTTATTTTTGTAAACAGTTCATATGGGCAGGAATTTAAAATCCATCAATTTCCTGAGAATCAAAATTACGGTTTTGTTAAGCCGACAGAACAAAACAGCGACAGTGGATCAACTTACTATTTGATTAAGTATGATAATACTTTGAGTGGTGACAATAATTACATTATTCTTGATTCAATATTATCTCAAAGCGAACCACAGATGTGCGACACAAATGCGGTTTCATATAAGTCATATCATTCGGATGATTCGGGTATTTTGATGGCGGCAATCTTGAGCCCAAAGATAATTTTGGATACATTATTAATATACCCAAAGGAAGGCTTTAAGTTAATTATAAACAGAGATCACCCCCTAAACCATGTTTACAATATGCCTTATCATTTATTTTATCGCCCTGATTCTATTTTACTCTGGGAACATGCTGGAGGTCTTCACCATAATTTATGGGAAATAGGTCAAATTAAACCAGATAATGATTATGAAACTTTGGAACGCCAAGGCGGTTCACAATTACCGAAAATGTCATCAGATTTTTCTCAAGTAGTTTTTGCCGATATCCCCTATTGCGGAGGCCCCTGCAAAGATCCCAATAAATCGTATATATATACTTATGATATTAAAGATAAAAAAAAGGAGGCTTATCGTAGTATTTTAACAAGATGTCGTTCAATTGAGAAAAGAACAAAACTTGGCCCTCTCTATATTGTTTCGGATAGCGGCAAACCAACAAGAAATTACAGGAATAACCTTTGCATCGTTGAAGATTCGATTCCCAAAATATTGATAAGCGTCGATTGGCCAAAACGAATTGGTCGATTTTGGCTATATCAGGATTCAATTGTTTATGAAACTTCAGATTGCAGTATCCCCTTTTATGGGATAAAAAAACATGTGATTTATGAATAAATTATCGGTTGGCGGTTATTGAGCCTACCCTGTTTCAATAACCTACCACCGATAATATGGAGGGCATTTTTCTTCCGCTTATTATTCAGCCAGTGCCAGTTTGGTTTTGATCCAGATTTTTTGTTCTTCCGGCATGTTGTTCATCATTGCAGAGCGATCTCCACTACCGCCACCTTTGCCTCCTCCGCCGCCACGACCACCGCCTCCGCGACCTCCGGAAGGGCCACTAACATCAATGCCGGGCATGCCAGTGGCACCGCCACTTTTACCGCCTCTGCCCATACTGCCAGATCGTGTCAATCCCATATCGCCAAATTCGAGTCCGATGGAGATTGTATTGCCGGCTTCAGCATTCATACCATAAAAATTCTTACCAATCGTATCAAGCGGAACAGCAAATTCATAGGTGTACATATCATTTTCAAAACCGTATTTTACCACCGGACCAAATGTACCATCGGTCGTAATATTTTGTTCTTTGTACCACCAATCAGAATTAAGAACTGCAAACAATTTTGTAGAATCGACATAACGATTTTCCATCGCTTGCTGGTCAAACGGCATATTTTTTTGCATCCGTTCAAACCCGAGATTGTCCTGCGGTTTGGGACCGCCGGAATATTTTATCCCAAAATTTTCTTTTTTCTTACCGCTGTTATCCAGCCAGATAGTTAGTCCGGTTTTGCGAAGAGCCATCAGCCATTTTGGATCCCGAAAACGAAAGGCGAGATAGAGATTATTAGTATCATTAGACAGAGCCAACAAAACTTCCTGATCCTCAAAATAAAGCGCCGGGATCTTCTCCCAGTCGGAATAGTTGCCGTCGATATTGATTGGGTCGGCTGTATAAACACTATCGAGTTTGATTGATTTACATCCGGTCAGAGCGGTAAGTAAAAATAAAATCAGTAATATTGTCAATGGAGTAATTTTGGTCATAACAGGTTTCCTATATGCAATAATTCAATTTGTTATATGGTTAGACAATTTGGTTTATGGAAAGACTAATTAGATTTTTGGTAACAAAGATGGATTCCCTTCCCGCATTCGCGGGAATGACATTAATGGAATTTAATCAATCAAAAAGAATGATCAGAATTCGCCGTAGATTGTGTCGAGTTGAGCTTCCGGCATTTCCAAAAATACCGGGAGAGTATATTTTTCTATATATCCTTCGGCAACATATTTTAATAACTGTTTAAATACGCGCAGTTTGATATATCCGGTATGAGCCGTTTTCAAAAATCCCTGGGCATTAAAGAAATAGTGCGACGGGTACCCCTCGACTTTGAAAACTTCAAGAAGTTTTTTACCGGTCGCCACCTCGCCGACAAATCTGACCGAATCGATACTATCGGGCATAACCGAAATACAGGTGAAATTTTCATTAAGATATTTAATCATTTCGGGACGGGAAAATATTTCATCCAGCATTGCATTGGTCACCGGGCAGTCGGCCGAATGAAACATCATATAGATCGGATTGGTACCAAACGGAAATATCGGCATCGCCGATTCGGCATCAAGCCAGGCTACTTTGTCTTTAATATCAGCGGGTGTTTTAAAACCTTTGCCGCAGGCCAACAAAAGAATAGACAAAAATAAAACAGTCATTAAAATCGGGAGAAAATATTTTGTTTTCATAATCCAACCTATTCGAACCGACCGGTTCGAGCCTTAACAGCCTGCTCAGCCAAAGCTGCTTTTGCCGCAACTTGACGAATCGTTTGATCCGCCGGAAGTCGATGAGGATGAAAAAGCCGATACCATCTTTTTAACATCGGCTGATTTGCATAGCGGGCAATTGACAACCGTATCACTGCGCATAACCAGTTCTTCAAATTTATTGTCACACTCCAAACATATATATTCAAACATCGGCATAAACTAAAACCTCACTCCATCATTGCCAGGGCCGAACCGGCCACTGCACCAAAAACTGCCGCCGTTTTGGTGTCACAAAGCAGCGGTCAGGTAGAGCCGAGCTGTCCGTAAACAAAGCTCAGAATCAATCCGGCCAACCCCCCTAATATAAGGCCTGAAGCCAATCTGACAAGTCGCTTTTTGCTAAATATTTTCAATTAGTTCCTTCAATTGTTCTTCAACGTTGCCGGCTAATTCTTCCAAACCTGAATCAGGCAGCATTTTTGAGATCATTGATGGCCGAACCAACGTAATGATCGTTTTATTTTCTTCCTGCCGCAAAATTATTTTACACGGCATAAACATCGCCACATTGATATCTTTGCCTAATGCCTTATGCGCAAATCCGGCATTACAGACTTCATAAATTTTCAGCGGTTTTATTTCAAACCCTTTCTCGGCGAGAGTTTCTTTGACATTGTGAATAGCCAGAATCCGAAAATTAAACTCCGGGGTTATTTTTGCCAGTGAGATCGAGGCATCATCTATCGATTTGTCTGATTCGATACTATATCCAAGCTCACTCATTTTATTATTCCTCTATTATTTTATAACTGGTAGTAATATTGGCCATGCCTTTTAGGGACTGGCTGACCATACAATATTTTTCTTCGGACAGGTTAATCGCCTTAGCGACTTTCTTTTCATCAAGATTTTTCCCGGTGAAAATAAAGTGAATTTCTATTCTATTAAACGGTTTCGGGTATTGATCGGGATGAGAGCCTTTGACTTCGATTTCGAGTCCGGTAACTTTCTGTTGCATCTTTTCAAGAATTCTGACCACATCAATTCCGGTGCAACCGGCCACACTGAACAAAACCAGTTCGGTCGGTTTGTATCCGCTTTCGGTTCCACCTGCCTCTTTGGAGCCATCAATCGCGATCTTATGGCCAAAAACCGAGGTCCCGTCGAACCTGATTCCATCGGTCCATTTCAATTTAGCTTCTATCATTTTTGTCCCATTTCCCTAAAATATTTAAAACAATAAATCATATATTCTATTTATAAATTTAGAACAGATTTGGCGCTATATGGTTCCCAAGTATTACTAATTTCCAACATTTAGCCGGGTTGATAACAGAAGCGACAGCCGGATAGAGAAAAATGGGATAGTTTTACTAATACCATCAAAGTGCTGAAAATTATCAATAAAATTTATTCCTGATGAAGTTTCGATAAAAAGATATGGCCTGATGTACCCGGTAAAACCGATTGAAGTTGAAAATGATTTTTCAACCACGCCGGTTGGGAACGATTCGGAATAATTGTCAGTATCGAGCCAGGGTTCGGTCCAGATATCGTCGTAGCGTCCTTCACCTTTACGCTGATACACTAAATCAAAAAATGCTTTTTTGTTGTCTTTGAACCATCTGATAAATGATAAAGAGAGACAGTCGCCATCGGGGCCAAACGGATGACCAATAAGTTCCCCGCGGTTTTCATATCTGTTTCGCGTGTAAATCTGATTGTAGGTTCGATTGGTGATTTTAAGATATTCAGCTTGCAGATCAAAAAGATCGAAAAGGTCAATCGAGTTAATACCCAACAATATTCCAATTTCGTTTGGTTCGTTGTCGCCACGGACTTCGCTGTCTATCTGGAAATCATCAATTAGAAACTGTCCATAAAATTTATGTTGATTGTTCAAAAACCAGGTAAAATCAAATCCGAGAAATGTATTGTCATCGTAATTTTCATTCAATTGAAAAGCATGAAAAAACATGAGCGGGTTGAGATAGGCGAGTTCAATTGATCGTCCCGCCCCGCCATATATTATTGTTTCAAAGATGCTGAAATGCAAATTATCATTCGTTTTAAAAGCAATTCGATGTCCGGCAAAATACCTGTTTATATAGCCGGTCTGATTTTCGGTTATAGAAAATACTCGGTTCAGCTTTGCAAATTGATATGTAAATCTGAATTTGCCCCACTCGCTTCGAATCTGAATTCCATCCATCGGGCGAGCAGTTTCTGACAGAATCAACGATTGTCTTGACGGTCCCCACGATGAACCAAACCGTCCGGCAATAATATCAAAACCGGAACCTTGATATACTGCCATCGCAGTTTCAACCTCACCGGCCAGTCCCCGCCATACTTTTCCAGAATAATACTCACTTTTGGCGAGACGTTCATCCAGAAGATAGCTTGCATAAACCGAAATATTTTTATTAGCCCGGGCAAGAAATCCACCTCGAATTGATTCATATCCGTTGGCATGTGCATATTTCGCTGATTTAAAATCCTCGGATAAAATTAAAAATGGCGATAATTGGAAACGGTTTGGTTTGTTCTTCCCAAAGATAGTACTATTGGGAAAAAGTTTTTTATCTGACAATGGTGCTAATTGAGTTTTAAACCGAGCTGATAAATTTTTGAATTCATCTCTTTGCAGATAATCATTTAAAATTTGATATTCCGGAACTTCAACCGGAATAAAAAAAACTCCTGCCTGCAAATTTGCAAAAACAAACAAGAGAATAAAAATAGTAAGTAATTGTCTGATAATATTCACCGGCAATCTATTGCCCAAAAATTAATTTATTAGCTGGCTCCCTTTCCTTTCAGGACAGCCGGGATTGTTTGAACCATAATTTTAGCATCCATCGCCAGCGACCATTGATCGATATATTCCAAATCAAGTTTGATCCAGTGATCAAAGTCAACATTGCTGCGTCCGTTAACTTGCCAGAGACATGACAAGCCAGGTTTGACCGATAGTTTGCGATGCTGCCATGGCTCAAATTTTTCAACCTCCTGAGGCAACGGCGGGCGCGGTCCAACCAGCGACATATCACCCCTGAGCACATTATAAAACTGCGGGAATTCATCTACAGAATATTTTCGCAGGAATTTGCCGACCTTGGTAACTCGCGGATCATTCTGAATTTTGAAAACCGGACCTGACATCTCATTGAGATGCTGCAGTTGTTCCTTAAAAGTATCAGCCTCGTTTACCATTGTCCGCAGTTTGATCATCTTGAAAACTCGACCGTTTTTTCCTGAACGTTTTTGTTTAAAAAAGACCGGCCCTTTCGAATCGATCCTGATAGCCAAAGCTGCAATTGCTACAAACGGCGCCGACAATACCAAACCAGCCAAAGCTCCAACACGATCAATTAAATCCTTGATAAGCAGCGCAAAACGGTTCTCTGGAATCGAATGGTACAGAAATACCGGCTGGCCGTTAAGCGAAAATGAACGGCATTTTGAGCCGGACTGCACAAAAATATCAGGCAGTAAACATATTTTGATACCCATTGATTCAACAGTACTAAATACTCGCTGTTTATAATGCTGATCTTCTTTGTCCAGAGCCATAACGACGAGATCGACCTGATTAGTTGAAATCAGGCGACTTATATTATCAGGTTGACCAATCAGCGGGACATCACGATAACGCCATAATCCTTTTCGTTTATCGTCAACAAATCCGAGAATTTTCATATTCAATTCAGGGTGGTTCAAAAAGATATCGGCTGCTTTTTTTCCTCGATCCGCCGAACCAACAATTATAACATTTCTTTTACTACCGGGATAAGCTACCGGACTGGTATCATTTGCAATAGTTCTGTTATATAATCTCCACCCTATAAAAATCAGAGACTGAAGAATCAAATTACCGGTCAAAATTATACTAAAGGTCTCAGGGGTGATTTTAAGACTGGCAAAATATGTTAGAAATGTTATCATCAGAATAAACTTAATTTCGCCAAACATAAAATCGCTTATTCTATCACGAATAATTTTTTTCGGAGCCAGATCATTGTCTGGTAATTTTACAAGTAATAATAACTGCAATAATACCGCCGACATAATAGCTGTATAGGCGATATAAAAATTCTGGAACAGATTAAAACGATTTTGGAAATAAATAAGAAAAGCGGTCAAAAATAAGGCTTTGGCAAACCTATAGATAAATTCTTCCACGCGGCACTTTTTTACTGATCTCATTGCCCACCTCTGATAATATTAACCGGCATCCTGCCATACATACCAATTTCCGTATTTATACAACGGCAGACAATTGAATAACACAGGTTAATTAATTTGGATACCCCCTTGGAAATTCTTCCTTCTATCGTATTGTCGATATTTGGGAAAAAATCTTTAGCGGTTATCAGGCAATGTTTACACAAAATCATAAAATCGATTTCATTTCCCGGATAGTCCTTCATCCGTTTCAATATGTGGAAATGATCCCTCTCTTTCTCCTTCCCATCCCTGGCAGATCCCATTTTATTTGTTCGCCCTATTCCTATCGGGGCCATCTGTTTCCTTACAAGGGATGCAACTGCATTTGATTATACAAATCTTCGAATCAATTGGCAACATATTTTTATTCTCTGTTTTATCTTTATAAGATGTTTTAGTTTAGTAACTTAGAATACCATATTACTTTCTAATCTTGAACCGGATTCAATATACTGATTTTCCCCAATTTTTAGCCCACTATCGGTCTCAGATGACCGGTAAATTTTCAAACGGCTATGATTTGGTCTCATATAATTTTTGGTTATCATTCTATTTTCAAATATATCAATGATTGACATTGCGTTAACATCAAGTTGAAAAGGCACTAAAATATTACCACCCAGCCCTGGAAAACAAGCAAGATCTTTCGCTTTGACACCGATCTCATTCAATAAAAATAAACTCTCTTCAGATTCAATGGTATTGATAATAAGTGAATAGTCAGGATTCAGAAAACATCCCACACCAAACATCCGAAGCCTGATTGATAGATATAACATTTCCTGCCGGGCATCCTTGAGGCGTCCCATTCTGTTTCCCGGATTTTTCAGGTCATATAAAATATTCGCGAGAGCTGAGTTATTATTGCTTTGTTCAAATATACAATTATCAATTTTTTTTATAATATTCGGATTACTGATAATATATTCTAAAAAACTATTGTTTCCGTTTTCAAACGATCTGATCAGAACAAGATTATCATACTTGTCTAATAAATCAAAAGCGGTGATCCGACTCGATTCAAATGTTGATTCATCAAGGACAACAATAATATCTTTGGAAATATTGAGGATATTTTCGATTTCTTTCTGGCTATAGACAACTCCGGTAAATCGGTTTGGATTACCAAGAACAATCAACTTTGTGTGGGCTGTAACTTTTCCAACAAAACCAAAAGGATCGGGCAGAAACAGCGGTTTTTCATAAAATTCAAAATAGGAAGCATCGCAAGATGTAATCGCCCGGCAGATTTTTTCATCGGTCGGACCGATTGTAAGAGCTTCATCACCGGGGCCGATGGAAGATTTAAATAACCTGTCTAAGGTTTGATTTGGATCAGGATAAAAGCCGATTAACTCCGAACCTATTTTATTCTGACGGCCAAGTTCATCTTTGATGTTTATTATAAATGTATCATAACTGCTCTCAGCAGATTGATCGGTCGTCTTTTTTTCAAAGGTTAATTTCATTTTCTATTTCCGTTTTTTGTCCTCGGAAAGGACAACCGTTCTTTTTTCATCTTTTTCATTTTTTTCTATGGTTGATTTTTTAGTCGAACCAAATAATCTTTTGGTTGAATTTCTGAACATCGTTCCGATGGAACGACCAATAGGTTTCTGCATATATTCCATAGCGCGTTTGAGAATTGTTATTCTCTTTGATGTTCTTTTTACTCTGGCAGATTTTTCTTTGGTGTCGGCCTGATATGCCTCAAAACGGATCAGTCGTGATGATTTCAAAAGTGCTTCTTTTATATCTTCAAGTGAATTTGATTTTATATCTTCAAGATCAACAAATGCTTTACCGACAACATCAGGTGTATGGGCATCACTGCCAGCCGATTGCGGAATATCCGGGTGACAGGCGAAAAAGGAATCGGCATCAATCAGCGCTTCCCTGGTGCAACTCAAATTGACCGTTTCGACCAGATCAATTCGTGATAAAAGTTCGCGCGCCTCATCGGCGGTATATAGCTGATGCTTATCTTTGGCATACATAAAGCCACTGCTCCGGCGAAACGGATGTGGCAGGACCGCAAGTCCGCCCTGCTCATGGATCTCATCGATAGCTTCAAAAATGTCTTTGGAAACAATTTTCTCTTTAAGGAACAAGCCGATAAGATGAGTCCTTTTCCAGGTTGTAATTTCCATTCCGGGGATAACGGTTATTTTGTCAGACAGCTTTTGAGCTAGTCTGACCGCGGACATTGAGTCATGATCGGTAATAGCGATGGCATCGAGTCCGGCATCTTCTGCGGCATGGATCAGTTTATCGACAGCGGTATCGCAATCGAAGGAGTAACATGTATGTGTATGCAAATCTATTTTCATATGCGTCCCGGCCATAATTGGCCATCTCAATGTTGAAAAGATTTGCAAACCTTATGCCGGAGGTTACGGGAGAAATAAATATTTTATAAAGGGCAGTCTATCAGCAGTTTACAGAATATTAAAGTATTAGAAATAGATGGAATCTACAAAATCTGGAAAATATTTCCTCTAAAGATAAGAAGCCTGTTCCTGAATTCTTGACGAAAGGAATCTATTTGTTAAAAAGCTGAATTATTTCAATAATTCAGCTTTTGTGGTCTTGAAATTTATAACAAATAATTCGAAAAAAATATCTATTTATCGTTCGACAGTTGATCAATTATAAAGACTGAGGTGATAAGGCCGCCGGTAATCGTTACCACTTGCGAGATAATATTTAACCAGTCGCGATCCTTTTTAATTACCGTTGGAACAACAATGGCATCACCCAGATCGACCCGTTTGCCAAGTGTGCCCCGTCCGGCAAAAACCTTACCATCGGCCTTGATTAGTTTCATCGCCCCTTTATCAGCCTGCCTGCCCAAACTGCCGGCCCGGGTGATATAATATTTCACCTTGCGGCCTTCATCAAATTTGATTGTTCCTTCAGCGCCAACCGCGCCCATCACAGAAATACCTGATGGAATCTCAGGAACATAAATATAATCGCCGTTTTGAAGAGTCATGTCGCCTATTTTACCGCCACTCGATATCAATTTGGAGATGTCAATAATAATACGGCTAACATTTTCCGGGTTAAATTTGATAAACTCAAGTTTCCTGATATTTCCCAATGAATCTTCCTTCAACGGCTGTGAATTGGAAATAATCTCAGGGAGGTTCTGCCTGATTAAGCCCTCACCGATTGAGGTTCGCTGAAAAATTATTCCAACCGGGAAAGCTCGGTCGGAGAAGCCACCGGCGCGCCTGAGCAAGCCATATAGTGTTTCCTGCCGGGATAACAGTGCATATTCACCCGGAAATTTGACCTCACCCTCAATGGTCGCCATATGATGTACAAACCAGTTGGGAGTTTTTCTGACAAAAACATGGTCGTCTTCCTGAAGTTTGATCTGTTCGACATTCGGATCGGTGATATCAATTATTTGCGTGGTAACGGTCCCCCGATA
>DAOUVS010000221.1 GCA_030667525.1 Candidatus Zixiibacteriota bacterium
GAAATTTATTAAAAAAGGCAGGCTGTTTAGCCTGCCTTTTTTATTTGGTCAAAATTCAGATTCGAAAATATATCTTCTACCTTTCTTCTACCAACCGAAAGTAAGGCCTTTGCGGTGTGGTATACAAAATGGCCATTTGTTATCATATATACTTTTAGAGATAATTAATATTCGAATGAATAGAACGGATGATGTGCAATTTAGAAAATATAAATTATCTTGAAAAGATCAACCAGATTATATTTTTAGTCTTGTTTCGCCAAAACAGCTATTTTTTTCCTGTCATTAGGAATGTCAAACTGCGTAAGATATAATGTATCGGCGGCATCTTCAGGGCGTATCCATCGAACAGAAAACATACCCTCGGGAACATTATCTATATTGCAAATTTGTGTAGCGATTTGTGCAATTGAGATATTAAGATTTCCATCATAATTATATGAACCGGAAAAATCGCAAAACACTCTTTCACTAATTGATGGAAAATCGGCATGAAAGGTATAATCGATAAAAGTCCATTCAATTGAATCTTCTCTTGTCATCGTGGAACCAGAAACATTATTGATAACAAAATACCGGCCAATATAGTGGCCTCTTAAATGGCCATCTTGTGTCATTGTTCCAAATTGCCAGGAATAGTCTTCAAACATTCGATTTCCTGCCAAATCACGGACTGAATTCAATATGGTCACCTTATAAATGGTATCGTATGTCAAATTTTCCAACGGAGTAAAGGTGACAACACTATTGGAACAGCCAAAGTGTCCATTGATATACGGGTCAAATATAATTGAAGATTCATTGATAGTATTGGGATCAATATTTTCTGAAAACAATATTGTTATCTGATTACTAATCAAAACTTTTGTAGCATTATTGGCTGGCTCTGCTGAAACCACAGTCAGTCCCAAATAGTCCATACGTTCCATCCTGGGACGATTCGCATGGCCAGTTTCATTTTCATTGTCGATGTAATTTGCAGCATCATCTTGGGCAAAAGTTGAGAGATGTGACGAAGCAATATCCTGCGAAGATCCGTCTGATAAACCTGTTGAAGTATTTTGTTCTGAACATGAAAGTGCAAAAAATAGTAATAACAAGCAAACTATTAGTGATTGTTTTTTTGAAAAATACATACTTTCCTCCCATAAAATAGATTTATCAAATTTGAAATAACACATATAATATATGGGTTTACAAGAAATATAACAAGGAGAATAATAATAAATTAGTAAGAAGAAATTAATTTCTGGAAAAGACCAGTTCAACTCGGCGGTTTTGCTGACGCCCCAACTCGGTCTTATTAGATGCTACAAAATTGATGGCACCGCTACCGGTGGTTGTCAGGCGGTCGGCTTCAATGCCGACAGAGATCAGATAATCGCGGACTCGATTGGCCCGTCTTTTTGAGAGTTTTTGATTTTCCGATACGGTGCCATTGTTATCGGTATAACCAAAAATTTCGACATTAACGGTCGAGGCCTGCTTTAAAATAACCGCCATTGAATCAAGCGCCATTTTCGAATACGGATCAATTTCAAACGAGTTAGCTCTGTATCTTATATTCAGAATAGTCGGCAGTTTCATAAAGGCGAGATCAGGACATCCGAATTTATCGATTTTTGTGCCTGCGGTCGTGCCGGGACAATCGTCGAGACCATCGGGGACACCATCGTTATCGCTGTCAATCGGGCATCCGTTAATATCAACTACCGCTCCCCGCCGATTGTGGGGGCATTGGTCGCGGTAATCAGGATAGCTGTCGGCGTCCGAATCAATCGGACAACCGCTGATATCAATAAATCCTTTTGCCCCAGATGGAGTATTGGGACATTTGTCATCATCGTCCGGGATACCATCAGAATCTGAATCATGATTTTTTGTTTTTATTGCATTTACCGAGGCCAATTCAATTATTTCACTCGAATCATCTGAGTTTTCTGATTTGATAATCTGTTTACGCGGGGTATATGGCCGCTGTCTGATCTCATCCCACCGTGCTTTGCTTTTTTCGCCACCCAAGAGATAACTCAATGAAATACCGGCATTAAGGTTCCAACTCCCAAGACTGTCTTCAACTGCTTTATCGAACTCAAGCCCCGCGCCGGTCATATAATTGGAGCGAATATTAAAACCAACTTTCCATTCATCCTTAAACTGGTAATCCAGTCCAACCACCGATGCCAAAAACAATTCGGATGCCTCAAAATCGGTTGTTCCGCCTCGTTCGGTTGAGGTCGCCAGCGTTACCCCGGTTCCGGGATCAGCTACCCGCCATTTCGAAAGCCCCGCACCAATACCGCCATTTATTCCCATCTTCCGGCCAAACGGGTGCCAGACTCGTTTAAAGATAACACTCAAATCATACCCTTTTAATTTACGGGTGCGATCTGATTCATCGGAACTAAGCGAAAACTCGCTGCTGGTGCCGGAATTATCATGGAACTGATACCCGATATAACCGACTTCGAGAAGCCAATTATTGCCAAGACGAGTCTCGATATTTATATGAAATTCTGGCCCCATTGCAAACCAGGGCGGTGTTCCTGAATTTCTGGTCGCCAAACCCAATCCCCCGCCAACGGCAAGAAGATAATCATACCCAGCCATAACTGACGGCATAATCATTAAAATCGTCGCCAATATTATCAGCAAAATTCTCATAATAAACCGATATCTATTCCCTTTTTGGCATACTGTTCCATTTATCTTAAAATCGGCCAATTTTCGCCATTGTTTAGCCGTAGAAAATTAGAATATGAGAAAATTGCTGATAATAAATTAAATAGAAATGAATTCTGTTATTAATTGACAAATAAAAGACCGTTTCGTTAAATTAGGAGTTCGTATTCAATGATATAATAACGACAGACAAAGGGGAAATATTGGACTTCAGAGAACTTCATAGCTGGCCAACAAGCCCTCTCGACGCCGGATCAATTCAAAAAGAGTTTTGCGATCTGATCATCAAAGAAAGCTGTTTTAAAAAACTGGAATATATAACCGCCGTTGACACTGCCTACGACGACAATACCAACCATCTTTATGCCTCCGCAGTCACAATGAAGTACCCGGAGATAATCGAAACCGAAAGAGCGGTCGCCAAAATGGATATAACTTTCCCATATATTCCCGGTATGCTTAGCTTTCGCGAGGGGCCGGTTATTCTTAAGGCTCTTTCGAGATTATTAGTAAAGCCGGATTTGGTTATGTTTGCCGGGCACGGTCTTGCCCACCCCTTGTTTTTTGGCATTGCTTCACATCTGGGACTATTGCTTGATATACCATCAATCGGATGCGCCCGTAAATGTCTCGCCGGACAGTATGAAGAACCTGGAAACGAACCGGGGCAATACAGTATATTATCTGTTGCAAATATCGAGTGCGGCTATGTTTACCGATCTCGTCCTAAAGCCAAACCGATTTTTATCTCGCCGGGACATAAATGCAGTCTTGAAGATTCTCTTAAAGTAGTAATCACCTGCCTGCAAAAATACAGAATGCCACGGCCGCTCCGACTGGCTCATCTGTATGCCAATAAATATTGCCGAAACGGCGAACGCAATAATCAAAAAAATAACCGCAATCAAGAAAACAATAATCCGATAAGAAAGGTTCTGAGCAGATAAAAATCTGCCGGGCGTTGCGACATTATGACTATTACCAATGACAAAATATTAGACCTTACCAAAAAATTGCATCCGACACAAATCAAATGGCGGCGGCATTTTCATCAGTATCCTGAGCTTTCGAATGAAGAGTTTAAGACAACCTCATTTATTAAAAACGAACTTAAGAAGTCTGGTATAAAAATTATTCCACTGAATATCCCCACAGGGTTAGCAGCGATCATCGGCAATAAGGGCAAAAAAACTGCAGCTATCCGAACCGATATTGATGCCCTCCCAATAACCGAACAGAACAAGATACCATTTAAATCAAAGATAGATGGTGTCATGCATGCCTGTGGCCATGATATGCATATCGCAATTGTTCTTGGAACCGCTGTTATCCTAAACGAACTAAAAAAGGAATTGCCGGGGCAGGTAAAGATTATTTTTCAACCGGCCGAAGAAAAACCCCCCGGCGGAGCTTATGAGATGCTCCAAGCCGGATTGTTCAAAAATCCCAAAGTAGATATGATTTTTGGCCTGCATGTCGACCCAACCATCCCAACCGGCAAAATCAGTCTTCGCGACGGCCCTACGATGGCCGCGGTGATCGATTTTGACATACATATAATAGGCAAGGGTGGTCATGCCGCCAAGCCGCATGAAACAATCGACGCGATTGCGGTGGTTGCAGAACTGGTTGGTTCGATTCAAAAAATCGCTTCCCGCGAAACCGATCCGATGAAGCCGGTTGTTATCACTTTCGGGAAAATCTCCGGCGGTACTGCCCGTAATGTTATCGCCGACAAAGCTGTTTTGCACGGAACTGCCCGGACTCTTGCTCCTGATAATATTAAAAAACTGCCGGCATTGATAAAAAGAACCGCCGATGGTATCTGTCGTGCGCGCGGTGCCAGTTGCAAAGTCGATTTTATCGCCAGCTATCCGGTGGTTGACAATCATCCGGCGGCAAATAAAATTTTCACGGAAAGTTTCACCGAACTGTTCGGCAAAAACAAAATAATTGAAACCGGGCAGGTTATGGGTGGTGAAGATTTTGCCTTTTACCTGCAGCAGGCTCCCGGGGCGATGTTCCGTCTTGGCACCAGAAATAAAAAAATAGGTTCGGTAAATCCCTGGCACTATCCTAATTTTATGTCTGATGAGGAGTCTATTTTTTATGGTACTTCGCTTCTGGTCAAAGCTGTCTTAAAATATTTTGGCAACTAAATGAAAAAAGGAATAATTTCATTTTTCATATTTATTCTCTGTTTACTTTATAGCCTCGGTTATGCCTATGAGTTCCTGCCTAATTTGGTAAAAAATTATTCTAACTTTTCTTTTGTTAATTCAGTTGCGGTCGGTTTTAAATATGTCTATTTCGGTACTACCAATGGCGTCACCAGATATAATATCAGCCAAAAACAATGGGACTCACCCTTGACCGGTTTCGAGGGTTTCGATAA
>DAOUVS010000306.1 GCA_030667525.1 Candidatus Zixiibacteriota bacterium
TCCTATGGCCTGTTTAGCGATATTATTGACCGCTATAGCGCAACCATAAACCCGATCATCATCATCCACATCCCCGTCAAAATCGGCATCAGAAATGAAAGATTTGCCTATATTTGCCTGAATGAACTCACCGAGTTTTTGGCCGTTCTTTGTTGGGGTCATTTCTCTCTCCAATTGTTTGCTAAATAATTGCTGATATAATTCCAGCAATTTTTTATATATTTCCAATAATTTTTTTATCATTTTTTACTTGGCAATCGCTCATCCAAAATCGTCTCAAGGCGGATGAGCCGATCCGAGATATTAACATTGCCAGCTTTTAACTCTTTAACATCTTCTTGGAGCGAATGGATATGATTATCTCTTAAATTAACAAAACTTTCTTGGAGCGATCTTATTTCTACTGAATTCCTTTGAGAAGGTCCCAAAAATAAATTGAAAATCGTCACAACAGCCGCAATAATTCCAATCGCCCAAATAATTTCGTTTTTCAAAAGTTTTCTAAATTTGTTTTGTTTCATATTTCATGTTAAGTGTAAGTTGCCGGAATTCCGCCGGCCACCGCTACATCATTGACTTTCCTATCCGTTCTTTTTTGTAATTCAAAAAGATTTGATTTGATTATTTCGCAGATCGTCCGAAGTCGATGCGGAGTCCCCGGAAAATAAACCACTTCGGTAATCAAAAGATTATATTTAAAAATATCAGTAAAAATATCATCGTAGTTTAAAAATAAAATAGTATCGCCAGGCTTAATCATCTCAATATTCAGACCATTATCAGAAGACTCGTCATCTATTATTTCAACAATTACTCTCGCTTCAGGATCCTTCATTTCAGCAATAAATTTTTCGCCAATGCTATCTGCCCCGGCTGAATCCTCAATACCATAATCAATAATTCTCGCGGCTCGTCGGCCATATTTCAGAATACTGGCCGCATCCTCATAGTGATTATAAACTCCAGCGGCCTGACCATCCCAAACTAAAACAAAATTTCTTAATCTTTCAATATTTCGGCCAACATTAATCATTGAGATATTTCTGCTAAAAGTAAAACGCCAGGTCGGAGTCGATGGGATTTCTCTAAAGAAAACAGTCCCATTCTCATCAACAAAATAATAATAATTTGCCGGCGCCAATTTCAAAATATCATCCATCGCTTCCCGATAAAACTTTTGCTCGAACAAGAAGGTGGCCGTATCCGCCGGAGTCAAAGGAATGCTCGTATTTGTATAATTTATTTTTGGATTTGCCGTTTCCGCCCGATAGCGATCAATCAAAGTCCTCATCATTAAACCAATATCAGAAGCCGTTGCCGGCCCGCTCGTTGATAATCCTGCCCCAGTATTGGAATACAAAGTAGTCGTTGTCCCATTCTTCAGATAATCCAAACTCAAAAATGTCTGATAGCCCAGCAGAGTGACCTCAATTTTTTCTTTTTTCTGAACCACAAAAGGATTGAATCTTGAAATGTATCCTCGATAGATAAGCCTTTCTGTCATCTGTTCTTCAGTATCATTCACAAAAATCTCTACAAAATTTCCCAGGGCTAATTCAGGGCCATCATAATCAAATTTTTCTCCCAGCTCGATCACGCATTCCCCTAGTCCGCCATTAATCTCTTTCACAAATCTTTGAAGTTTGGCGCTAGTCCAAACCTTTAAAAATGTGTCATCAGGAGAATATATCTTAAAAATATATCTCTTCTTCATAGATAAGTTTTGAAGTAATCAACTTTGACCTCGACTTGGCCTGAAGCCTCTCTCTCTCCGCCAAACAATAATTTAAAGAGCAGATCTGTCCCTAAAGAATCAATCCAAGTCGATCCTCCATTCAAAGACAAAGAATAAATACCTTTATTATAAATATCAGTATTTGATTGCTCCCATTTGTAATAATTAGATCCATCAACTCCGGCCGCTCTGGCCACAATCCAGTAAGACTTGCTAGATGATAAAGTGAAAACTGCAGCCGCCGTTTTTAGAATATAGGCAAAAGAACTTCCAACATCCCCGGGAACATAAATGAAAGTTTTAATCACTGCCCCAGTCGGTTCTCCGCCGTTGTCTTCAACAATATCAACAGTCAAATTTCCGGGACTGCCAACCTTTAATAATGAAAGCTCGATTGATTTAAAAGTCGTATCATCTCTCGGCACCTGAAATCCCTGAGCTAAACGGATATCTGTTGTAGCAATCGCAGGCCCATCTCCACCACCGCCGGCAATCAGCGGAGTTTCCTGATTTATTATTCCGCCCATCGTAACCCTTATTTGATTTGAGCCGATCAAGAATTTGCTAAAAGAACCATAAAAATCTCTTTCCAAAGACTGAAAAATTACTATCTTATTTTGAAAATCAAATTCAATCGCCCCGAAAGCTATTTTAAAGCCGGCTGAATTTGTAAAAATTACTTTTTCTGAAGTATCATTATTTCTCAATTCAATTCCCAAAGCATCAGACGGATTAGGATAACCGCCTTGAAGCGTGAGCGTTATTGTTGGCCTAGGAGTTTTGCTTCCTAAGAGACTGAAATTCACATCCGTTTGAGCGTTAGCATTCACATTTTGAGTGTGAGCATTTGTCGGAGCTATATCTTTGCCTTCCCCGCTAAAAACAATAAATTCGGCAGTCCAAGGAACGGAAAGAAGGTTAAA
>DAOUVS010000100.1 GCA_030667525.1 Candidatus Zixiibacteriota bacterium
ATCACAAGAGATCATTTCGAAAAATTGATACAACTATACAACAATACTCCAAGAAAATGCCTTGACTTTCAAACACCGGCTGAGATAATTTATGAAAAACTGTTGCACTTCAAATGTGAATCCATCTTCCCGTTTTCACGGGAATGACGTTAATTGGACGAAGCGTCTGCCGGGCACAAAAATAGGAAACCCACCGCAAGCGGATGGGCTACCCGGTATCTGCCGCGCACAAAACCCCGCCCCGGCCGGCTCAAGATCTGACAGAACAAAAAATGTGGAATAATTTATTTTTTATCAATCTCCCCCAGATATTTCGTATAACCTATAGATATAAAGGATAGGATTATGAAAAATAAAAGTAAGAATATAAACGGCATTTCTGATATTTTGTTTATTTCGATTTTTATAGTTTTATTTATTACAATTGGTTTCGTAGTTACCACAAAAAGCGCAGGTGAAAAAAATATGGGTTATAATAAGCTGACCGAAGAAGAAGAAAATGTAATTATCAACAAAGGAACCGAATCTCCTTTCAGTGGCGAATTTAATAAGTTTTATGAAACCGGGACATATCTCTGCAAAAGATGTGAAACCCCTCTTTACAAATCGGACAGCAAGTTTAATTCACAATGCGGGTGGCCAAGTTTTGACGATGAGATCCCCGGAGCGGTCAAACGTATTCCCGATAAAGATGGCAGCCGCACCGAGATCGTTTGTAATAACTGCTCGGCTCATCTTGGGCATGTTTTCCTTGGCGAACAGTTCACCGAAAAAAACACGCGGCATTGTGTCAATTCGATCTCATTAAAATTTGTTTCCGATGAAGAAACGGCAATGAAAAAAGAGAATCCGAAAATCGAAACCGCCTATTTTGCCGGCGGATGTTTCTGGGGGGTTGAGTATTTTCTTCAACAAGAGGCCGGAGTATTATCTACTTCGGTTGGATATATGGGCGGACATAAAGATAACCCGACTTATGCCGAAGTCTGCGACGGACCCACCGGCCATGCCGAAGTCGCCAAAGTTGAGTTTGATCCGTCAATAATCGACTATGAAAAGCTGGCCAAACTGTTTGTTGAGATACATGATCCGACCCAGATCAATGGTCAGGGACCCGACCTTGGAAGACAGTATCGTTCCGAGATATTTTACTCAAACGAAAAACAGAAAAAGAGTATCGAACAACTGATTAAAATACTTAAAAGCAAAGGTACCAAAATAGCCACGAGATCAACCAAAGCCGACAGCTTCTGGCCCGCAGAGAATTATCATCAGGATTATTATCAAAACAACGGACATCAACCGTACTGTCATTCTCGCCGGGAAATCAGTTGGGATTAATTGGCCTTTTTGTATCTGGTGCCGCAAAATATTAATCCAAATCACGGAATTTATTTAATTGTACAGGGATTTACTGGGAGCGTAACTGTTATTGGTTGAGACAGTTACAGCTTTTACTTGACAAAATTGGGAAATATTATATTTTAGATACAGAGAGTTCTTCTTTGGAATCCCGGGCTTTAATTACTCCCCTCTAAGTCTGGCCGAAGAAAGCTCTCTTTTAATTCGGATCAGTTCAATTATTTTATATCAATCTAATTCGAGTCGTTCGAAATCTTCCCAGTCGACAACAACTTTATCTTTACCATCTTTTATGATGATACCTTTGTTGCCATCGTCAATATCATTAGAATCCCGAAGTTTGAACTTTCGTCCATCTTTTAAGACCACTTCGGCGCCATGACGCGAACTTTTTTCGATTGATTTAATCTGACCAAATTCAATTGCAAAATCAACATCGTCAATTTCACCATCAAGAAGCTCCCAGGTATATTCTTCGTCGTCGTCCCATTTGATCTCACCTTTGAATTTTTCGCCATCTTCGGTGAAAACAGTACCTTTCAGCAATTTTCCGCCGTCGAATTTATTATACGATGGTCCTTCGGGTGCTTCTTTAAATTCAACAAAATCAAATTCATCCCAATCAACTACTACCCGCCCCATAGCCAGATCAGAAACAACTATGCCACGATTGCCGCTATCGATATCATTGGTGCCTTTAAGCCGGATTTTCTTCCCGCCTTTTAATCCAACAATGGCAGAATTTGATGAGCGCCGTTCGATAGATTCTATTTTACCAAATTTAATTTTTCTTTTACGATTGTCTTCGGAGCCATCGAGTATATCGGTGTCGTACGCTTCGTCCATATCCCAACAAATAAATCCGGTATATTCATCACCCCGGTCAACAACAACGGTACCATAAAGCCGGTTTCCAAATCTTGTATCACGTTTTGGTGTTTTCTCAAATTCGATTTTTTCGATGTCATCCCAATATAACTCAATAATTCCTTCGTCCTCGACATCAATAAGTATTTCTCGATTGTCATCGCCGATATCGCCGGAACCGTTTTCCAGATAAACTTCATCACCTGATTTTAATACCAGCAGAACCTCATCGTTTCCATCGGGGATCAAGGTCTTAATATGTCCGAATCTGATGCCCGATTGAGCATTATCGGACCAATTCCAACTATTTCTCGATTTGCCGCTTCGATATACTGTCACACCAAAAATGGAGATTTCTTCGTCACCATCATCGTAATCACCGTCATTATCAGAACGGTATCGATATTTTTCTCGAGCTTCTTTCCTCAGTTCCTTATCGCCATCAAGGACATCATCCCACGCCACCTCATTTTTGTCCCACCTTATAAATCCTTCCAACACCTCTCCATCATTGGTATAGACCTTACCATAAATTATTCCCGGATCGGCGACCGCTGAACCGGCAACAAATAAAATCAAAAATGAAATAGCTGTAAATTTGCCCTTGAGACTCATAAATAAACTCCTTTTATATTATCTTTCTAATTAAAATAACGTGAGATCATTCAAAAAGTTTCGTAATAATTTGTATTCTACCATAAAGTTACAGAAAATATTAGTTTTTGGAATATAGAGAAATTCTTGCTATTTTAACAAGACCATTTTCTTGACAGTTGTAAAATCTTCCGTTTTCAGCCGATAAAAATATATACCGCTGGGGGCTTTGTGAGAGCTGTTTTTCATCGTGCCATCCCAGTCAAAGCGATGACTGCCTGCCGGAAGTTCAATATCGCCATAATTATAGACTGTTTGGCCAAGAATATTATAGATTGTCATTGAAATAGTTGAATTTTGAGATAACATCATATCTATCGAGGTCGAGCTGTTAAACGGGTTGGGATAATTCTGCGATAAATAAATATCATCGGGGATATTTTCTGCCATGATAATTTCAATATCAGTCGGATTGCCGATTATCAAATCACCCGGAATTAGCGCCGGAACCTTCTTTTCCAATGATTCGGATAAAATGTATAATCCGGAACTGTCAGAGGATAAAGTATCGATCCGATTAAAAACTTCATCATTCCCGGCTGTAAAAAACAAAGAGGCAATCTCATAGCTGCCGAGCGGAATTGATTCAGTATCAAAAACTGATTCATCAATTCTCAAGCCGATCTCTGCCTCTCCCCCACTGATACCGGTATAGAAATTAACCGATGCCGAAAAATCAATTGCGTTAGGAACGATTGAATCGAGAATTGCTGTATTATTATCATAAGTAATCGGCAGATAGATAGCTTTGGCCGGATCAGATAATTTCAGATATAGTGGAGCAACCGCCAATTGGCCAGGCATTGTATTGGCATTGGCTATTGATATGGTATCATCTGATGAGATATAAAGATAAACCGGCACCGTAATATTTTCATTAAATGACAGGCTATCATAAATCTGAATTTCTGTACTATATGAGCCGGTTGCCAGAGAGTTATCTATCGAAATTAATATGGTATCATAATCGGAACCTGTATATTTATCAATGTTCAACCAATCAACAGTTATTTCGGCTGACCAGTCAAGCGTTCCCGAACCGGGATTTGAGATTTCTATTTGCCCTGACAAGATATCTGCCTCACCACCCTTGATAATCAGTGTGTCAGGATCGGCTCGAAGAAATGACATATTTCCGGCCAGTTCCAATAAAACCCATGCGGTATCAGAAACATTTGCTGCTTCATTTGATTCAACTATAATCGGTTCCAGATATGTACCATATTCGAGTCCCGAAATATCTATTGACACTTCAATATATTCTGATGATAAACCGGAATATTGACCAAGAATAAACCAATCAGAATTTTCAACGGCGATCCAGCTAAATGTCCCGCTTCCGCTATTATTCACCTGAATAGATAAATTATCGGGATTCCCAAGTTCCGCCAGGACCTTAAAATATAAAGTATCCGGAGATATTTCAATCAGTGGCGCAGTCACATTAAGTATAACCGAAACGATTTCAGTGGAATCATCAAGATCTAAATTTATTAATCGAATTTTTCCAATATAATCGCCATATAACAAAGTATCGGTATTGATTTGTACCTGAATATTCGCCGGGGTGACACCGGAATCAGGAACAACAGTTATCCACTCATCAACGGAAGAAACAGCAAAATTTAATTCTCCATATCCGGCGTTAGTAAGATGCACTGCTTGTGAAGCCGGACCGGTCTGTCCTTCCTGCATACTAAACGTTAAAACAGATGGCTGACTAACAATTGTCGGATTATTGTAATTTTTAATAGTGACATAAATATCAAAATCGCCACTCCTGGAGTCGGCCCAAACAAAAAAGAATTTGTATCCATCAGTCGCAATATCAGGCTGGAGTTGTTTGCCATCGGTATTCTGATGAATCAGAAAACTACTTCCAGCTTCAGCCCCGACATTATCAATGATTTGCGCCATAGTATCCCATTGCCCGGAGGTCGAATCGGCCCAAACCATACCGAGGTTACCCATGCGGTCGGAACAGATGGCAATATCTTTTTGCGGTCGTTTATTGGCATCAGAAACCAATTTATGACACTCGCCAAGTGCGACTCCATCTGCACCATAACGCCGATAGTAAATATCCGGGTTTATTGGATAGGTACCGTTTTGCCAGTCAACCCAGGCAATATAATACCGACCATTTCCGTCAGCAGCGACCGTCGGAAAAGCCTGCTTGGTTTGCTTGCTATCATCATTCACTCTGAAATCATTCATTGTTGAAGAACCGTTTGAATTGAATACACGGCCATAAATATCATCATCGCCGGTTCTATTATCGTACCAGACAACAATAAATCTGCCGTCTGAAATTGCTGCAACCCGAGGTGAGTGCTGCTGAAACAAGCCGTTTTCTGAATTTATTTTGAAGTTACCTCCGATTGGACTTCCATTTGAATTTATGAGTTGACCATAAATATTCCAACTGGAGCCGCGACGATCGGCCCAAACAATAATAACATTGCCGCTTGGCAAAACAGCAATATCGGGAGATTCGCATGATGAGTCAGGACGTGCATCGGTTATCGAGTTGTTTGTCCCAGATCCATTTATATCGATAGCGGAGTAATAAATATCGGGATCAAACGGATAACTTCCATTTCGATAATCGGTCCATACGGTACCAAACTGACCCAATTGATTTGCATCCAGAGCCGGGCCGTATTGAGGAGAGACAACCGAAAGTCCGGCAATTTTCTGATTGGTTGCAAGTGGAGTTCCGGCGCTATCGAAATACTGAAAATATATTTCACTACGCCCATTTCGTTTGTCTGCCCAGACAACAACAAACTCACCGGAGAAATTTACCGCTACTCTTGGATTGATCTGTTCAGCCTGACGAGTATCATCATTAACCAAAATATCGTATGAATCACCGGCATAAAGAAATTGTACCGTCATTAAGAGACAAACGATAGCACCAGATATTTTTAAAAACCAAAAATTGTTTTTCATCAATTAAGAGATAAGCAACACCAATGCCATATTGACGCTAGAGTCAATATTTTACGGGCTTCCATCTTAATGAGTTTCAATCGGTTGAGAAGAATTTTGTTCCGCACCTTGAGCGCGAGGCAATTATTAAAATAAAGAGGAAAACAGTTCCTGAATCATCAGGAACCGTTTTCCTTATAGAGGATATTTTCTATACTTTAAAACAATAAAAAGAAATTATTTATTCTTCTTTTTATGACGATCAGCTCTTCTGCGTTTTTTCCGTTTATGAGTCTTAATCTTCAATCTCTTACGCTTTTTTCCGCTCGGCATTCATCCTCCATAGTGGCTGACCGAAATACTATTCAATCGGTAGCTTTGTTATCATGTTTTTAAATTCGTTCGAAGGCTTAAAAACAGGCACCTTTCGTCCCGGCACAGGAACAACTTCACCTGTTCTTGGATTTCTGGCCTTTCTTTCTTTTCTCACTTTAACCTTAAAGGTACCGAAACCCCTAATTTCAATATTGCTGCCAGTTTCCATTGATTTTTTAACCGTATCAAGCAAGGCATCAACAACAACGGCAACATCGGTCCTGGTAAGACCAGTTCTTTCGGCCACTTTTTCAACTAGATCAGCTTTGGTCATAACATCCTCCCTCGGGAACCGGCTGATTTATATTCTTTTGTTTTCTTTTCATAATCATTAACAATAGCCTTATATAACCTGCCAAACAATATAGTCAAATATCAATCCTAACAATATTACAACGTGCTATATTAAGCTATTTTCCTTTGCAAGTCAATGCTTTTCTTAGACTAATACAGATACAAAATTTCCGGGCCAACGCCACCCTTAGAGGTAACCTGCCCAATATCCTTTAAAACCCCCCCCATTAAATCAAATAATCCTTTCTTAGGGATAAAATCTTTGACAGTTTGAGGTTTTCCGCTAATTCCGGCTAACTCAGCCGCCAGCCTGATCGCATCTTCAAATCCGCCCAAAGTATCTACCAGCCCATTTTTATAAGCCTGACGACCGCTATATATCGACCCATTGGCTAATTTATATACTTCTTCCTTTTCCATCTCACGTCCGGCCACAATCGCCTCGACAAACTGCTCATACGTATCCATAACCATCGCCGAAAGCATTTTCCGCTCATTGGCAGTCATTTTTCTATCCAGAGAACCAACATCCTTTAGCTCTCCCGATTTGACCGTTTCGTATTTCACACCGACCTTCTCAAAAAGTTCGCCAGCAGTGGGATAGCTTAATATCACCCCTATCGACCCGGTTATCGTCCCGGGGTTGGCCATAATCACATCAGTTGCGCAGGCGATATAATATCCCCCTGAGGCCGCCACCGAAGACATCGAGGTCACAATAACTTTGCCCTTTTCTTCACGAACTCTTAGTATTTCGTTATAGATCTCCTGCGACGGAGCCACTCCTCCCCCCGGAGAATTAATATGAAGAACGATAGCACTGACACTTTGAGATTCGCCCCACTTTTTCAACTGTTTGACGGTTGATCCCGAATCATAGATACCGTCATATACTTCAATAATTGCCACTTTGGAGCCGAAACCGCCCCAACCGACATCACCATCTTCGGACATCAATCCGACAAACATCAGCCCAAAAAATCCGATTGTAATAAAAAATGTGGCTGCAATAACAATTGCAATTATTATGTCTCTTTTTTTAGCCATATATTCACTTAGTTATTGGTATAAATTTTAATCTTATCGCCCGGACGAATCTTTCTAAGATTTTTAATACTATTCCAAGATTTAATATTCGATACGGTGGTTTTAAATCTGGCGGCGATTTCTGAAATCGTGTCACCTTTTTTTATCGTATAAATTTGATGGTTATCGCCGTTGGAAACCATACCGGGAACCTTTAGTTTCTGCCCTGGATAAATATAGCTTCGGCGTCCCAAACCGTTTAATTTTCGCAGATCCGATACCGAGGTATTAAACTTCTGGGCAATTTCCCAAAGGGAATCACCTCGTTTAACTTTATAATTGCCAACCTTGTCAATCGAGACATCGGCTGAAGAATACGTACTCTGATTTTGGTCGTCATTGATAACCAGTATTTGACCAACATGAATACGCGACTGATGGTCCAGTTTATTTAGTCTTCTTATTTTTTCAGGAGTTGTCCCAAAAGCTTTGGCAATTTCCCAAACGTTATCACCGGAGCGGACATTATAAACATTCCCCTCCTTCTCATAATTTCGTTCCTTGCTCGATGTTGAAGCATAACTTTTATTGTTGGGGACCGGCACTACCAGCGTTTTTCCGGCATAAATCTTTGATCTGCTGGTTAAATTATTTGCACTGAGAATGGCATATTGAGAAACTCCATATTTCCGCGCAATAGTAGAAACCGCCTCACCCTTTTTTATTTTATGCTGAACCCAACTGGTCTGCTTTGATGACGGCATGGCATCATAGGCGGCCAAGAATTTTTCTTGACTTCCTTTGGGAATGCGCAGCGAATATTTTTCTATATTTGGCGGAGTGAACTGACGCAAAAGTTCAGGATTATGTTTCTGAAGTTCCTTGACTGAACAACCTATCGCCTTGGCAACAACATTAAGATCAAGACACTTTTTGACAATAACTTCATCATAAGTCCATGCCGGTTCATACTCAATATCGGTAAATCCGAATTTTTCAGGATTTTTGCATATTATAGTCGCCGCCATAAAAAACGGGACATAATCTTCGGTCTGTTTGTGAAGGTCCATTTTCCAAAAATCTTTTGTTTTTTGTTTCTTAATTGTGCGACTAACCCGACCAGGTCCGCCATTATAAGCAGCCATAGCCAGATCCCAACAGCCGAATTTATTATAAAGATCTTTCAAAAAACGAGCGGCAGCGTGCGTTGCCTTCACCGGGTCCCTGCGCTCATCATACCACCAGTTCCGATGCATATCATACATTTTTCCGGTCGATGCGATAAACTGCCACAGGCCCATCGCTTGTGCCCATGAATAAGCTTTCGGATTGTATCCCGATTCCACCAGAGCCAGATATTTTATATCAGTCGGAATACCATGTTCGGTTAGAATCTTGTCAATCATCGGGATAAATTTTGTTGACCGGGAGAGATACCGTTCAAAGGCATCATGTGCCACTGTCTGATAGTACAAAATAGCTTTTTTGACCCGCTCATTCATAATGATCGGGACATTGTAGGCCACTTTTTCCTCAGCATATTTTTCCAGACGACCCATTTCGGCGGAATCAACCACAATATGATTGATATCGGAAAAACGGGACAATAAAGCATCGGCTGAAACATCACTGGACAGATGTCCCAGTGAGACCAGAGTAATTTTATAATTGGCAATTATTTCCGACAATATCTGGGTGTATTTAGCTCCCTCGGGAGAGATCGGTTCGGGTTCGGCATCAATATCAATACCACCCAGAATCCCCAAACTCTTTTCAAAATAGTATTGCGCTTCATCCCAGATGGTCTCGCTATTGGCGAGAACACCCATCAGATAATATTCATGAGCCAGATTTAATTGGCGCCACACATAATCATCGACCGCAACAGAAACATCGTGCACATCGGCATCATCAATTGACATCGATGGGGTCTCGCCAAGCCGGTCAAGAATGATCAACCCGTCATCGGTTTCTTTAGACTCAGTCTGTTTGACATGAGCCTCATAGACAGTC
>DAOUVS010000170.1 GCA_030667525.1 Candidatus Zixiibacteriota bacterium
ATCACAAGAGATCATTTCGAAAAATTGATACAACTATACAACAATACTCCAAGAAAATGCCTTGACTTTCAAACACCGGCTGAGATAATTTATGAAAAACTGTTGCACTTCAAATGTGAATCCATCTCCCCGCTTTCGCGGGGATGACGTTGTATTAAATATTTATTAATTGTTTTAAATATTTTGCCTCACTACCAGATGGATTTGAGAATAATTCCTTTAGCATGATATTAACTTGGCCATCTGGCTTTTTTAACCAACGATGATATTGTCCAGCTATCCAAAAATAATGATCAATTAACTTATAAGAACATTTCAATTCAGAATATCTATAAAGTCTATTTAGATTTTCAATAAAAACCATATATCGCTTAGATCTGTCTGATCGATATAATTTGTTACCCAAATGATATTTTAGCATTTTTTCTGCATAGCTATCCAGAATTGGAAATTTATCGTTATCTATAAAGAAATGTGCAAATTTGGCTGAAAAACTATGAAAACGCCTGACTTTAATTTGTGATTTAGTCCTTGGCAATAATGCCATTTTTTCAACTAATTCTGGGCCGGCCTTATTTATATCTATTTTGCCAATAACATTATTTAGATGAACGGCCATTCGTGCAATGGCCATTACGTTAGTTGAATATAATGTATTAATAATTACTGATTTAATAAGCATTGAATCTTTATCAAATTTGGGGAATTTATTAGAAATTGTATTTAGAACTCTTTCAGAATCAGTCCATTCATTAAGATTATCATGTAATCTTTTGGCCGCTTCAATTTGAGATTTGTATAATGGCCTTTTTAATTCCAAATCAATCACTCCCCGTACATCTCTATTACTTCTTTTTTTGCCGGGTGGCCAATAGCTTGTTGTGGGAATTTAAATGCCGGCAATTATTTGTTCGCAAATTGGACATATAACAATCTAATAATTGATAAATTATTTGTAAATAAAAATAATTAATCAGTTCTTACAATTTCACCACCAAATCACCGTTGAATCATATTCATACTCCTGTGTATATGTATGATTACGGAAGAAAGAAATTACAATTTTACTATTGGGTAGATAGTTTATTTCCAAAAATGACGGAACGAACCCATTTTAATAAAGATATAGTCACGAAAACAAAAAATATGACGAAACGAAGCCATTTTGACAACAACATTGTTGCGGAAATAAAAAGTATGACAAAACGCCTGCCCACCTCTGGAGGGAACCCATTTGTCTATTTTGGGGCATTTCTGTTACTGCTTGAACAACATCCGATTAACAGACTCGCCGCAAGTTTGATAGTGCGAAAAAGTGAAAAATGACAAAACGAACCCATTTCGTTGGAATTATATGGGGGTGATGAGGTTACAGGAATTTATTGATTTTCCCGTTTTAGGGAATATAATTGGCAGAACCACGTCGCTTCGCTTTGGGTTCTTCACTACTAAATTCCAAGAAGGAATAAATTGTTGAGAATTTATCTATTCCCCATACATATCAATTACTTCGGTTTTGGTCTTGCCGAGGATTTTGTACTTCTCCCCTACTTTAGTAAAAGCGGCAATCGCTTTTTTGATATGGTCCATACTGTGTGCGGCGGAAATCTGTGTCCGGATACGGGCCTGACCTTTCGGTACCACCGGGTAGAAAAAGCCGATAACATAAACACCTTCATAGAAAAGATCACGAGCGATATCTTGCGATAGTTTGGCATTATAAAGCATAATCGGGACAATCGGATGAAATCCGGGAACAACATCAAATCCGGCCGCAGTCATCTCTTTTCGAAAATAGGTGGTCAATTCTTCAAGTTTATCGTGTCGTTCCGTGGTTGAGGCAATAATATCCATAACCTTATTGGCAGCCGATACTATAACCGGAGGAAGCGAATTAGAAAACACATAGGTTCGTGCCCGCTGGCGAAGCAGATCGACAATTTCTGCACTGGCGCTAATACATCCACCGGAGGCGCCGCCAAGTGCTTTGCCGAGTGTTGTTGTGATAATATCAACACGACCCATGACGCCAAAATGTTCATGCGTTCCTCTTCCCGTTTTTCCAGTGAAGCCGGTCGCGTGGGAATCATCAACAAGCACCATCGCATCGTACTTTTCAGCCAAATTACATATTTCATCAAGTTTGGCGAGGTCGCCATCCATCGAGAAAACACCATCGGTGACAATCATCCGAAACCGTTTTTTCTGCGAAGCTTTTAGCCTTTCTTCGAGGACGGCCATATCGGAATGATCGTATATAAGACGTTCAGCTTTGCAAAGGCGGATACCGTCTATCAACGAGGCGTGAATCAGTTTGTCGGCAATTATGGCATCCTGATTATCAAGGAGCGAATCAAAAACGGCAGCATTAGCATCCATACAGGAAGAAAACAGAATAGTTTTTTCCATACCAAGAAATTTGCTGAGCTTTTCTTCAAGCTCCCGGTGGATATCTTGGGTCCCGCAAATAGATCTCACCGATGACATCCCATAACCTCGCCTGTCAAGTCCGGCATGCGCCGCCGCAACAACATCGGGATGTGAAGATAAGCCGAGATAATTATTGGCGCACATATTTATGGCGTTCTGCGGTGCATCACCCTCGGGATATTCGACTTTAATATCAGCCGCCTGCGATGAATGAATAAACCGCTCTTCCTTGAGGAGTCCATCATTTTTTATATTAGCAAGTGTCTCGGCGTAAAACTTCTGCGCTTTTCCGAAAGCCATAATATCCTCCAACAAAACTCTTTCGAATTATTATACGATTATTATTACCTCGGCAACAGGTAATGTGTTTCATTGCCGCTTAACAGGGGGAATATAAATTCTGGCAGTTCAATCTCCGGTGATATGAAAAGGCTAAAAAGATAGTTATTTTCCTCTAATAATCAATCTCCGTATCTTTCAATAATCTCTTTTTTGCTCTTACCGAGGATATCGTATTTTTTGCCAGCCTTAACAAAAGCGTCAAGCGCTTTTTCCAGATGAAAAATATCGTGAGCGGCGGAGAGTTGGGTTCTTATTCTTGCCTGGCCTTTCGGGACCACAGGGAAAAAGAAACCGACCGCATAAATGCCGTCATCGTACAGATCTTTGGCAATATCCTGCGATAGCTTGGCGTTGAAAAGCATCACCGGAACAATCGGAGTCTCACCATCTTTGATTATAAATCCGGCTTCGGTTAATGATTTTCTCCAGAATATTGTATTTTTTTCCAATTTGTCGCGCCGTTCAGTGGTCTTACTGATAATATCCAGAACCTTTATGGCCCCGGAGACCACCACTGGCGGAATCGTATTTGAGAAAAGATAAGGTCGCGCTTTTTGACGGCACAACTCAACAATTTCTTTTCGTCCCGAGACACAGCCACCAGAGGCCCCACCCAGAGCCTTTCCAAGAGTTGTGGTTATAATATCAATCTTGCCAACTACATCGCAATATTCCTGGGTACCTCTTCCCGTTTTGCCAATGAATCCGGAGGCATGCGAATCATCCAGAAATACCATTGCGCCATATTTTTCGGCCAGTTCTACAATCTTGTCCAACTTAGCCAGATCACCATCCATTGAGAAAGAACCGTCGGTAATAATCACTTTCAATCTGGCCTTCTGGTGCAGTTTTAATTTTTCTTCAAGATGCACCATATTTGAATGTTTATAGGTATCTCTCTGCGCTTTGCACAACCTCATACCGTCAACTATGGAAGCATGAACCAATCGGTCGGCAATCATGATATCTTCATCAGAAAGTATTGCCTCAAAAACGCCGGCATTGGCATCCATACACGATGGGAAAAGAATTGTATCTTCTGTTCCCAAAAATTTGGTAAGTTTACCCTCCAGCTCTTTATGAATGTCCTGGGTTCCGCAAATAAATCGTACTGATGACATCCCATAACCGCGATGGTCAAGACCCTGGTGCGCCGCTTTGATAACATCAGGATGCGATGAAAGTCCCAGATAATTATTAGCACACATGTTGATTACATTTTTTTTACCTGAGCCGGCCGGAAATTCAACCTCAATCTCAGAGCTTTGAGGAGCGCAAATAATCCGCTCGGCTTTAAATATGCCGTCGTCCCGAATACCATTGAGTTCTTTTTTAAAGATGTCCCTTATATTATCCTGAAAAGCCATAATTCACCTACTGAACATTAAATTCATTTAAAAGTTCATATATATTATTAACTGAGTCGAATGCCTCGGGAGTAGCCTTGGAATCGGGGAGTTGAATCTTATATGTTACCTCCAAAAATACTTTCAGAGAAACCATCGAAAATGAATCGACAATACCGCCGGAAATCAGCGGGGTATCAAAATCAATATCATCTTCATCTTCTTCTTCCAGATATTCATTTTTAATGTAATCCAGAATAGCGTTTTTAATATCAGACATATTCTTCTCCTTACTTTAATTATAAATCGTTTTCTAATGTTGAGATATCACCAATATCTTCACCAGTTTCTCTTGCTTTTAATACTCTTCTCATAATTTTCCCGCTTCGAGTCTTGGGTAGAGAATCAACAAACTCAATTTCCTGGGGCATGGCGAGAGGTGATAATTTTTTCCGAATAAAATTCATTATCTCCAGATTGATCATATCGGATGGTTCAAAGCCGGCCTTTAGCGTAATAAAAGCCTTAACTACCTCCATATTAACCGGATCAGGTTTTCCGATAACGCCTGATTCGGCTACAGCTTCATGCTCAAGAAGAGCCGACTCAATTTCAAATGGTCCGACCAGATGGCCGCCGGTATTGATAACATCATCGTCTCGGCCAACAAACCAGTAATAACCATCCTCATCAATGCTGGCTCTGTCTCCACAGATGTACCACCCATTTATAAACTTGCTCTTATAAACCTTTTCATTTTTCCAATAGGTTCTGAACATTGCCGGCCAACCCGGTTTAATTGCTATCAGACCGACGACTCCGGTTTCAATCGGTTCATGAGTCTTTAAATCAACAATCGTTGCGGTAATCCCCGGAAAAGGCTTACCCATTGAGCCTGGTTTTACCTTCATACCGGGATAGTTGGAAATCACAATACTGCCGGTTTCGGTCTGCCAGAAAGTGTCATGAAACGGAAGACCAAAAACTTTTTCCGACCATATCACAGCCTCAGCATTAAGAGGTTCACCAACCGAACAGAGATGTCTCAACGATGAAAGGTCATGTTCCTTAACGATTTCATCACCCTCTTTCATCAAAGCACGGATGGCGGTAGGGGCAGAATACCAGACTGTAACCTTATGTTCTTCAATAAAATCGTACCAACTCTGTGCCTTAAATCCTGCATCAAGAACACATTGAGTAACGCCGTTCGCCCACGCGCCAATAATACCATAAGATGTGCCTGTTACCCAGCCGGGATCAGCAGTACACCAATATATGTCATCATCATTTAGATCCAGAACATATTTCGCCGATATGTATTGAGAAATCAAAGAATAATGGACGTGCTGTGCGCCCTTTGGTTTACCGGTTGTTCCAGATGTATAGTGCAATACTGATGGAGTTTCAGCTTTTGCCGGAAATATATCATAATTCTCGATCGGCTCTTCCTTTTCCATAAAAAAAGCCGTTTCCCCATCCTTCAATGGCTTTTTCCCATCATAATCGACAACAATAATATTCTTGAGTGAAGGAAGGTCATTGACAATCTTTCTAACTTTTGATAAATGCTTTTTCTGAGTAATGATAGCGGCAGTTCCCGCATCTTCCAGGCGAGTAATGAGTGACTCCGGTCCAAAAGCCGAAAACAACGGTTGAGCAACTCCACCCATTTTTAATATACCAAGAAATCCAAAATACAATTCGGGAATCTTGTCCATAAACAAACAAATGCGGTCACCATTTTGTAATCCAAGTCCCGATAAATAATGAGCAATTGTATTGGCATGCACTCTCATTTGGTCGAAAGTATATTTTTTGATGTCGCCACTATGTTCTTTCCAGATAAGAGCCAGCTTATCTTTCTTCCCCATCCGACATATTCTATCAGTACAGTATTCGCCAATGTTAATAATATCTCCGGGTTTGTAATCCAATTCTTTCTCTGCGATTTGCCAGCTAAAATCATTTAGCTTACTCTCATAACTACCAATATTTGCCATTATAGCTTATCCTTTATATTTGATATTAACTTACTATTGAATGAATTTCCAATCATTGTAATCATTTATATATTTATGAACAAATTATTTTACTGAGGCATTGTTAATATAATTTTTGACGTTGGCACATCGTTTGAAACCGCCATCTCCATCGCCTTGATAAAATCTTTAAACGGCATAACATGACTGATAACCGGATTCGGATCGACCAGTTTATAATCAAGAATATTTTTCAACTGATACCAGGTCTCAAACATTTTCCGTCCGTTGATACCGATAATTTTTGCACCTTTAAAAACAATATTCTGGGCCATGTCAAACTCAAACGGTGCCGGCGCAATACCAAACGAAGTATATGTACCGGTGCTGCGCAGGATAGCAAAACCGTCATCAACGGCAGGTTTATTGCCAGCCATGTCGAGCACAACATCTACCCCACCAACGGTTTCATCAA
>DAOUVS010000031.1 GCA_030667525.1 Candidatus Zixiibacteriota bacterium
GGTCAATGCGCTCGCGACAGCCGTTGCCGGAGTTGCCTGATAGATATTTATATTCTGATTAATATTCTCACAAAAATTATGGCCGGTTGTCGCCAGACAGGTCTCCCCTGATCCCATTATCCCATCTGCCCTGGTTAAATCAGGAACCGTTCCCGGGCTCATGACATTTGCTCCGGCCTCGATAAATGCTCGGATCAATCCCCTTTTTAATGCTTCCAGATAAATTTCTCTTGAGCCGGGATAGACAAACATTCTGACTTCGGAACTGACTTTTTTCCCTTTGATAATATCAGCGGCAACCCGAAGGTCCTCAAAACGGCCATTGGTTGCTGACCCGATTATCACCAGATTAACAGGAACTCTTTCCCTCTCTGCCACCGCGGTTATACCCTTATTTTCAGTTGAGCCAAGCAGGGAAATTTGAGGAGTAAGATTTTCAATATTAAGTTCGTAATTTTCGCTATAAAGAGCATTGCGGTCGGCCAGAGCCGGACGATATGGCATATTGGTTAGTCGTGATATATATCGGCGCGTGATATTATCATACGGAACAATTGCGGCAATAGCACCCAATTGAGCGCTCATATTTGTCATGGTAAATCTTTCCGAAATCGACATCTGGGAAACGGCAGTACCATAAAACTCAATCACTCTGTTTTCATCTGATTCACATTCAATATTTTTTGTCGCAAAAAGAACAATATCCCGGGCATAGACACCTTTGGGAATATGTCCATTTATAGTTATTTTAACCGCCCGCGGAACTTTTAATTCGATTTTGCCTGACGCCCAAATATTAGACATCTTTGTATTATCAATATCAATTCCCATCGCACCAATACAACCGTATGAAGAAGTCTGCGAACCAGAGCCAACGGCGAGCTGGCCCGGAAGAATATTACCTTTTTCAACTACCAACTGATGACAACAGCCCTCGCTGGTTTCATAGAAATATTTCAAATTCTGTCTGCGGGAAAAGTCTCTGATTTTCTTATTGATCTCACCCTGATTGTCAGACATAGATTGTATGCCATTAAGAGAGATAACTATTCTATTAGGGTTCCAGACAAAATTCAGCCCCATTCTACTGAATAAATCAATTATTTGTTCGGTTTCTTCGGGTAAAACTGCTAAATCCGGTTCAACCTCGATCGTTTGGTTTATCTCGATTTTATCTAATCCGGCACATTTTGCCAGTATTTTTTGCGCGATTGTTAGATTATCATTATCGCTTATCTTCCTCTGGCCGCTCTGCGGTCCACCCAAATTTAATTCCAGTTGTTCAAGCTTAAGGAAAGCCGGTTTATCCTTAAAGCCATATTTACGCCGCCAATTATAAAAAGCAGCTTTGGATATGCCCAATTCCAACCCGCAACGGTAATCATCGCCAAATCTTTCCCATAATTCTCTGATTTCATCAGCAGAAAATTTGGCGAAAGAATGTTTCGGAATATTTTTCTTACGTCTCCAATAAGCAACCAACTGCGGGGTAACATTACCGAGTCGTTCGGCAATCTTCTCGTCGGTTTTATAAAGCTTCTGAAGCTGTATTAATTCCGTTTTTTTGGGGATTTTTCTGCGGGGCATATAGCGTCAAATCCTCTTTTTAGTATTTTATATGTGTCTTGCAAGGCAAATGAAACGACCTTGGTATTGGCTATGACAGGCATAAAACTGGTATCACCATTCCATCGGGGAATGATATGCATGTGTAAATGGCTCGGAATGCCAGCCCCGGAACCACGTCCAAGATTCATACCGATATTCATCGAATCGGGATTTAAGACATTTTTAATAACTTTTACAGTTAATCTGGTTAATTCAAAAAACTCGTTTGCTTCAGTTTTGGTCAACTTATCAAGAGAACTGGTATGCTTTATCGGCACGATCATAGCATGAGCCGAATTGTAGGGATACCTGTTTAAGATTACAATCGATTTTTCGCCGCGATAAACAATCAAATCCTTTTTATCGCTTTTCCTGTTGATGCGATTGCAAAAAACGCACCCTTTTTCTTTTTTACCCAGAATATAGGCGCCCCTCCATGGGGCCCACAGATATTTATCTACCATAGTTTTATAATATAAGAAAACGAAACCGGAATTTCAAACGGTTTATTGGAAATGATGATTAAAGTTGAGAAATTATATAAATAATCACCCAATGGTGGAATACAAAGATTCAATCAAGCTGGTTAACACCAATCGCTTTCGTGACCGGTCTTATCATTTTCTCCGAGATTTTCACTTTCCGGCGCCGGTTTGGAGTCATCTTTCTTTAATGAATCCCGAATATCTTTAATTTTACCAAACAGGCCGGGAACTGCCTCGACCAGAGCATCAAGTTTGCCTGGTTTAGCTGAAAGCAGTGATATTTTTTTGTCATCCATAATTATAAAGGCCGATGGTTCAATTTTGGCTGCACCACCTCCGCCGCCGCCAAAACTAGATTGATCACCTTTGATACCTTGACCCCCGCCGGCTCCAAAACCTACCGAAATTTTCACAACCGGAATAACTGTTTTATCGCCGACAGTGATTGGATCACCTACAACTGTTTGCGAGGTGGCGATATTCTTTAATTCACCAACAATATCTTTTAATATTTCTGACACTTTATTCTCAGACATAACTGGTCCCTTTCTTTAATCTCAAAAACGGGGTTCTTACCATACCAAATATTTTATCGGCCAGTATTTGTAGTACCGGTAGTAATATATGGCATATTTTCAGTTTTACAAGCCCTTCTCCACGGATTTTAATACTATCAGCCGAAAAATCAGGGCTGAAATTAACGTGTGACATCAACTTTGGAAATATCCCGGATAAGGTCGAATAGATCGCGTATAATTGTCCGGTATAGTATGGATCGGAGAACCCATCCGAGATATCAATATTTAAGTATTTGATTTTAATATTACGAATGGGATAAGACAGCTTTTTAAGATAATACAAAATTTGATTAAAATTCGCCGATTTAGTCCAGATTGATTTTCTTTTTTTCTTTTTAACTATCTTATCTTTAATTACATCTTTTTGCTTTTCGGATGTCAAAATATCCAGCAAATCAAATCTCTTGATAGTTATCCCGGCAATAGAAATTCGACCGGTTTTATCATTAAACAATAAGCGAAATCGAAGCAGCGTATATGACAAATCAATAAATTTTATCTTATCATTAAATTTCAGACGTAGTTTTATTGATGAGAAGCCAAAATAAACAATGGCCAGAATTATAAATATGAATATTATAATAAACATAGTGTCTATCTTAAACTTATCGACAATTATACAAATTCTGTAAACAAAAGATTATTTTATAAACGGGCAAAGTTTGTTTAAAAAACATCTTTCGCATTCCGGGCTTCTGGCCTTGCAAACATTACGTCCGTGATCTATCAGTAAATGCGAAAAAATAATCCAGTCTTTCTTTGGAATAAGTAACATCAAATCTTTTTCAATCTTTTCGGGAGTCTTTTCGGTGGTAAGTCCAAGTCGTTTGGAAATCCGGGAAACATGGGTATCAACGGTCACACCTTCCGCTTTTCCAAAACCGGTTCCAATAATCACAGTTGCGGTTTTGCGGCCGACACCGGCAAGTTTCACCAGTTCCTGCATATTATCCGGAACCTGACCTTTGTGTCTCTCAACTATAACCTGCGATGAGTTTTTGATCGATTTGGCTTTATTACGATAAAATCCGGTCGAATGGATATCTTTTTCAAGCTCTTCTATTGGTGCCTCGGCATAATCAAGCGGTTTTTTATATTTTTTGAACAGATCTTTGGTAACAATATTGACCCGTTCGTCGGTGCATTGGGCCGAAAGAATTGTCGCCACCATCAGTTGATGAGTAGTTTTGAAATTAAGCGAACAGGCGGAGTCGGGATACTCCTGTTTGAGCAATTTTATGATCTCTTTTACATGCTTTATTAGATTCGATTCTGGCATATTAATTATATACTTAAGATAACCACGCGGTCAATATCGTTGAGGTCCTTGAGCATTGTGATTGATTTGTACCGTTTATCTTGTTCGGTTAATTCATAAACCAAATCAGCCTGATTATAACCGATTTCAAACATCAAACGACCGTTTTCTTTCATATAATCCGGCGCTTCAGAAGTTAACAGTTCAATCATATCCATCCCTTTTAAACCAGAGACAAGCGAGATTTTCGGATCGGCCAGAACCTCTGGCGGCAGTTCTTTATATTCGTCTTCAGAGATATACGGCGGATTTGATAGGATTAAATCGAATTTTTTTCCAAACGGTACATTTGCAAACCTGTCTGAAAGTACAAAATCAATTCGGTCGATTACATTATGATTATTGGCATTTTCTTTGGCCACTTCAATCGCTTTGTCTGAGATATCAACCGATGTTATTTTCGCATCCTCCAATTCTGATGCGACCGTGGCCGATATAACACCGGAGCCGACACCAATATCGAGAATATCCGGGTTTTTGATATTTTCATTTTTGATATAATTTATCGCCAGCTCGCAAAGAAGTTCGGTTTCCGGAGTCGGGACCATCACATCCGGAGTGACGACAAATCGCCGACCGTAGAAGTAGGCCTCGCCAAGAATCAACTGAAGTGGATAGCGGGTGGCCCGTTTATCTACAATTTTATGAAATTGCTTGATTATTTTATTATCAATAAGCTCCGCACCATGTAGATAGACATTCAGTCGGTCAACTTCAAGAAGATATTCCAAGATAATTTCGACTTCGGCAGTCGCCGAATAAATCCCCGCTTCTTTCAAACGACTTTCCGCCGCCTTACTAATCTTTAAAAACTCTATCTTATCCATATTATCTATATAATTATGATCAGCTGGACTACTAACCTTTAAAACCAAATGTTATTGCTTTTGGTTCGCAGGTATTGATGCATTCGCCGCATGAAGTACAATCGGGAACCGCTTTGCTGTCGCCTTCAACCAGTTTCTCAATAGTCGGACAGGGACTCTGCTCGACACAGTCATAACATTTTTCGCAAAGCTCCTGATTGACCCGAATCCTTCCCGGTGCAACTTTTTCAAGCAGCCAACTGATTGCACCAATGGGACAAATCGCATAGCAGAACGGACGGTACAACATCAAGCTGGTGACAACAAGTATCGTAAACATAATAATCCAAATTCCATCAATACTCCAGTGGAGCAGCTCAAAGAAGTTTATCGGATCATATATATTATAAGCAGAAAAGATGGTCCAGATCTGACTGGAAAAATCGGCATCGATGTTGTTAGCCAGCATTTCATATTGTTCGCGAGCGATAAAGAAGGTCAAAACAAACATACCAAGGAGAGCCATTCTGACGGCATTGAAAGCGGTAAAATTGAAATTTTTCCAGCGGTATTTGAAAGGAATCTTATTAATTAAATCCTGCAACGCTCCCAGTGGGCAAACCCAGCCGCAAAACAGTTTCCGGACGAATAAACTTGGTATAAATATCGCCAAAAATATTACCATAAAGGCCGGGAAAAACTGACCCATCGTAAATTTAAACATAAACAGCTTGGTAATGGCGCACATCGGTGACGGGTGCAGTGGGATAAAGTAATCGAGGCCGAATAAAACAAAGGCAGCGGCAAGCATAATTATCCTGACCCAGAAATTTACTTTGCGTCCCAAAAGAAGCGTCAGGCCGACAATCATCAGAATAAAAAATGCAATATATTTCCCGGTTAGAAGAAAATCGAGTATATCGGGAGCCTCGGTTTTTTCAATATCTTTATTTGTCTTTTCAATTTCAATCTCAGCTTGTGTTTGATTTTCTGAAAGTTCATTGACAGTATGGTCATGTTCGATTCCATCGGAATCGATAAAGTTGCTATCGGCGACAGTCAGACTATCTGCCTGCACAGAAAATGTTATCAAGATAATTGCAAAGAATAAAAATATTAATGTCCGCATAATTCTACCTATTAAATAAAGTTGCCTATAATTTTATTATACTTCGTCCAAAGAATAAACCTCGGGCGGTTCATCTTCCCATTCCTCAAACGGATCATCTTTGATCGCCTCAAGCATTACCGGTCGGGCATTTTCCCAATCCTTTTTTGAATCCCATATTGCCAAACCGATCAGCGCCCCCGATTCCGAATCGTGAAGAGCATGTGCCCGCTGCAGGCCCCGCTGGGTTTTCATCGCGGCACCAAAGCGATGCATCGAATCGATCAATAATTTTTCTTTGCCCGGTTTCGGTTTTGCATGTATTCCAATACTAACAAACATTCCTTTCCCTTTCCTTTTTCACTCCAACAAATATATGATATGATATTAAATTAATCAACTATTGGATAATTAATATCTATTATTAAGAAACCGCTTGCCGGGGAAAAACAATCTAATTATAGTAACTGGCGAATCTTATGAATATCTATTATAAAAATAAAGACCAAACACCGGCCATTTTTCTTTTTTGTCTCATTGTTATTATCTTTGCCGGCTGCCATGATAAAAATAGTGTCTCGCTCCGCAAGTTTCCTTATCCCTATATCTCTGCTCTGGCGATCTGCTCCGATATCGACCAAACCGGTTCATTCGAAGAATTCACTGCAATACAGGGATTTCTAAATAGCACTGGAGAAACAATCTATGGTCCCGGCTTGGGATTGGAAATCGGCAATTCTTATTGGTTTTACAATGATGGCTATGATGCAATGATTACTCTTGAGGATTCTTTACTACCCAAAGATAAAGGGATTTCTATATTTTTTGGCACGTCCGATTCGCTTAATGAGTATGCCCCCAAATTGATGAGACTGATACGAGCCGGATATATCGATTGTTTTCATTCCTATGGTCATTTTGGACGGGAGGGTTTTAATCGTCAACTGGCCGGGCAGGCAGTTGCTCTAATAGAAAGTGAATCGCTGCAAGTCGATGTTTATATCAATCATGGCCCAACGGGAACTAATTTTCAAAATATCGGGGACGCTTCATGGTGTTATGGCGATAATGTTGAATCACCCTATTATCATACTGATTTAACAATTCCGACCGGAATTAAATTTTTCTGGCGCGGGCAATTGACTCATTGTATTGGACAGGACGGTAATTTTTCATTATTGAATAACCTGAAACAGATTTACGAGTATTTTCAGGATATTGGATACACCGAACTTGATTTTGAACATGACAATAAACTGGTGCATCTTTTTCAACTTGATGATAGTACAAAACTGTTTGAATTTTCCCGGTTTATCAATCCCTGGGGGAAATATCCTGATGCTATCGAAAACAATTTTGCTATTCAGCTTGGACCATCTCAGATAGATCAGCTAATTAACAATAATGGTTATATGATATTCTATACTCACTTTGGAAGAAATTCCGGCGCTCCATACCTTACCATACCGACGATCGAAGCGCTGCAATATATTAAAGAGAAAAACAGCAATAATGAGTTAATGGCGACCACCACGTCGAAACTTCTCAATTATTATGTTCATCATAAATATCTTTACTGGAACAGTTGGAACAGTGCCGATACTACTTTTATTCAAATTGACAGCATCGCCAATGAAGTCGAGGGCAGTTTTATCCCGACCATAAAGCAACTTGAAGGAATAACTTTTTATGTCCCCGAAAACCAAAAGATATTGCTTTATTCCGGAGAAACGTTGATTCCTTTCATTCATAACAAAAAAGATGAGACTGACGAAATATCGGTTTCGGTACCCTGGCATTTTTTGGAATTGCCGTCAGAAATTTTCGGATCAGACTTTAATTCCAAAACGGATAGTCAAAATTGAAAAAGTTTCCGATACATACAATTCTTCTGGCCCTGTTCCCGGTTCTGTTTTTGTATAGTATTAATATTGCAGAGACTTCAGTGACCGAAACAACTCGACCAGCTTTAGTTCTTCTCGCTTTTTCCGGATTGCTCTGGCTGATTCTGTTTCTATTAACTAAAAATATAATTAAGGCCGGGCTGATCGTGTCGGTGATACTATTATTAACTTTTCTTTTTGGACCGGTGCGTGATATTATCACACCGTTGATGTGGTCTCATCCGCAAAGATATCTTTTTGCAGCCGAATCTATATTCCTTGTACTATCGATATTTTTAATTTTTAAGATGAAGCGGAATTTGGAGAATACAAATTTCTTATTCAATATTATTGCGATAGTACTGGTCGGGACATCAATAATAAGTGCCGCCAGCACCTACCTAACCGGACAAAAAGCAGGCAATTATACAAAGGCCGAAACAATCTCCGCTGCTGATCTTGTTATCCCTGATAACCTGCCTGATATTTATTATATCATTACCGATGGTTACGGCCGCTCCGATGTTCTAAGTAAACTGTACAGTTATGACAACAGCAACTTTATTGATTATCTTAAAAGCAAAGGGTTCTTTGTTGCCGATAAAAGTCTCTCCAACTATTCGCAGACGACAACCTCGCTGCCGTCATCTTTAAATATGACCTATATCGATGAAGTCGCTAAGCAAATGGGCAAGAGTTCGGCCAATGTTATCCCGCTGGTAAATATGATTAAAAGCAATCAGGTCTCAAAATTATTAAAAGATATCGGTTACACAACAGTTGCATTCTCGACCGGATACTGGGATACCGAGCTAAAAGATTGCGATATATTTTTATCATCTGACCAGACAAAACTCACCGATTTTGAAAGTCTGGTGCTCGACATGACACCCGCTTCCAAGATATTATCAAAAATTTATACGTATCATTATGATTCCCGTCGTGAAACCATAACCTTCGCCCTGAATAATCTTGGCAAATTACCAAAAACGAACAAACCAAAATTTGTATTTGCACATATACCTGCCCCGCATGAGCCGTATGTCTTTGATGAGTATGGAAATGAAATCGAGCCATCGGTTCCGATTCTCATTCCCGGGAAGGCTGACTTTAGATCATTCGAAGAAAAGAATCGAAGGTACTGCAATTTTGCTGAATGGCTCAATTCCAGACTGATTTTGGTTTTGGATAATATTTTAAAAGACTCATCCAATCAGCCAATAATTATTTTACAGGCCGATCATGGCTCCAATTCCTACCTGATGCAGGGTGATTCAAGTTATATCGGATTAATAGAGAAACATGCAATTCTTAATGCTTATTACTTCCCAGATAGAGATTATACAAACTTGTATGATAGTATCTCACCGGTTAACAGTTTTAGGGTAATATTTAATCAATATTTTGGGGCAGAACTCGAAATGCTTGCGGACAAAAATCAGTTCTCCCGCTTTGATACTCCGTATGATCTGATTGATGTCACAAAAAGAGTCACAAAACCGCTGCCGGAAATTAAAAATGAACCAACAGTTCACAAATTAGAACAATAAAAAAACCCGCAATAGCTATTCTATCACGGGTCTTCGGTAAAATCTCATTTTACTCACTGACTTCCTCTTTGAGTCGGTAACGTTTATAAATCCTGGCGTACTGTCCGCCATTATTCATCAGTTCGTCATGTGATCCCGATTCGACAATAGAACCTTCATCGAGGACATAAACCTTATCGACCTGCTCCAACGTGTCCGGCCGATGTGTTATCAGAATAGCGGTCATATCCGGCAGGACTTCATGCAATCTATCCCACAACGCTGTTTCAGTACGGGAATCAAGCGCCGAGGTGCAATCATCCAAAATCAAAATCTTTGGCTTGCCAACTAATGCCCGAGCCAGAGCCAACCGTTGTTTTTGACCACCTGAGATCGACACCCCGCGGGTGCCAATGGCAGTATCGAGCCCATCGGAAAAAGTTGCCACTTCATCTTTTAGCTGCGACACCTCCACCGCCCCCTCAACCAGCGAACCTGCGATATCTTTTCGTCCAAAGGTAATATTGTTACGAATCGTATCGCTGAACAGGGTCGGTTCCTGTGGTACATACCCGATATTCTTTCGCAGATCAGATAAGCTGAATTTGCGCAGATCATAACCATCCAGGCTAATAGTCCCGCCACTGGGATCAACCAGCCGCGGAAGCATATTAATCAGCCAGCTTTTCCCGGAACCAACTTTGCCGACCAAAGCAATTGTACTACCGGCTTTTATATCAAAGGAGACATCGTTGATAATTTTCCTTTCCGATTCGGGAAATGAAAAACTGACTTTGTCAAAACTCAGATCACCTTTGATATCTGCCTTTATTGTTTTGGACCCATTATCGCTAACCATTGGTGTCATCTTTTCAAGTTCAGTCAGGCGATCGATTGACACCGCCGACTGGCGCGATTTCACCAAAAACTGACCAATATCAAACATCGGGAAAATCATGTAAACAACATAATATATAAATGCCACCAACTTCCCGAGCGACAGATTTGAATTTATCACCATATAACCACCAGCCAGCAGGACAATAATTATTCCAAACTGCCAGATATACATATAAAGCGATTCCACAATCGTTTGCACCCGGATAGTCGCGATTTCAGCCTCTCGTCGTTTTTCTGCGGCACGGTCATATTTGTCGGTCTGCGCCTTTTCACGGGTATATGCTTTCACCACTCGGACACCGGAAAAGCAAGCTTCCATCACATCATTAAACTTCGATATTTTCTTCTGGAGATAATCGTACCTTTTATCAAGGACCGACGCACTCTTAAAGAAAATCAATATTAACAATGGCAATGGTCCGGCGGTCCAGAGCGTAAGTTTCGGATCAATACTGATCATCATCACCAATGCAAAAGAAACCATCAATAATGCCTCATACAACCTGAATATTCCTGAACAGGCAAACCATGATAACTTCTCGGCGACATCGTCGGTCATTCTCGTAACCAGATCACCGGTCCGAAACTTATTAAAAAAGTCGGGACCTTTGGAGGTTATGCCGTCAAATGCCGTTTGCCGGAACAGCCATTCCAGTCTCAGATTCATCCAGGCCCGATGCCCCTGAACGTAGGCATATAGAATAGATGCCACCATACCCAATAGAACCAGGGTCAGCGTAAAGGTTGCCGCCGTCGACAAACCCAGCTGCCCGCCAATATTATTGAGCCATACCGCGGCAACGTTTCCGGCAACTTCACCGTTTTTTACGAAGTCAACAGTAAATTCCATCATTCGTGGTATCGTTACCTGAAAAGCTGCCTGTACCGGAGTTAGAAATATCAAAACAAACAGCACATATCTGTAATTTCGATAGTACCTCCAAAACCATTTTATTTTATCTCGCATCTGCGATCACTCCATTCTTATTCTTAAATTGCAGATGGAACAGTTTGGAATAATATCCGCTCTGCAATATTAATTCAGTATGCGTTCCCCGTTCAACAATCTCGCCCCGCTTGATAACCATTATCTGATCAACATCAAGGATCGTTGACAAACGGTGAGCAATTATAATCGAGGTCCTGTTCGCCATCAAACGGGTCAACGATGATTGTATTAACCGCTCGGTCTCCGGATCAACCGAACTGGTCGCCTCATCCAGAAGCAAAACATCAGGATCGGCGACCAGCGCCCGGGCAAAAGATAGCAGTTGTCTTTCGCCCCGACTGAAATTGGCACCTTTTTCCGAAACTTCGGTGTTATATCCATCCGGTAGCTTCTCAATGAACCGGTGCGCCGCAACTGTCTGCGCGGAACTTATCACCTGTTGCTCGGTAATAGACTCAGTCTCCAGTGTGATATTAGATTTAATATCACCCGGGAACAGATGAATATCCTGCAGAACCAGCGCGAACCGCTGACGTAAATCGGCTTTTGAGATATTGCGGATATCAATACCATCAACGGTTATTCGTCCCTTTTGCGGATCGTACAATCTCAACAGCAGTGAGATCACCGTCGATTTTCCACCGCCGGTCATTCCTACCAGAGCAGTCCGGCATCCAACCGGAATTTCAAACGAAGCATCTTTGAGTGCATAGTTCTCATCGTTCGTATATGAAAACCAGACATTCTCAAAGCGAATGCTCTTGTCCAGTTTTTTCCAAACCACTGGTACTGCCGGATCGGGCAAAGTTGATTCCTGTGATAACAGCGCAAATATCCGTTTCGCACCAGCCACCGCTTTTTGAATATTGGACAACTGCTCTGAGGTCCTCCAGATCGGTTCAAATGATCTCCAAATCAGAATGATAAACATACTTATCGTTCCGACGGTGATTACTCCCGATTCGATCCAGAGAACGCCAAAGAACAGCACTAATGCGATCATAACATACTCAAAGAAAAACACCGTGTTGAAATACAGAATGACTGCGATATTTACATACCGGTCATCGGTAAATTTCAATTTATTCACATAATTGAGCCGCTCACGGGCATAAACACCGCGATGAAATATCTGGATAATCGACATACCATGCAGAAACTCCGTTAGCGTCGCGGTCACCTCGGCCATTTTTTTGCGAACTTCCAAAAACTTTGGTGATGTTTTTCTTTCAAAGATGATAGTCAAAATCACCAAAATCGGCATTATCCCCAACAGAATCGAAGCGAGTTGCCAGCTATAATAGTACATTATCCCAAATATCCCGATAATCAGAATAATATCTCCGACGACCAGAACAACGGTATTGGTAAAAAGCATCCGCAGCGCTTCGGTGTCCGATTCAACGCGAGCCATCAACCGACCAACCGGATTCTTATCAAAAAATGAAACATCAAGCGACAAAATATGCCGAAACAGTTTCTGTTTCAATTCAAGCATGATATCCTGTCCGATGATCTCAAGTTTGATCCTCTGAATATACTGAAGCAGGATCGTTGCACCCTGAATAACGCCGATTATCAAAACGGTTATAATCAGCGCGTCAAAATCGCCATTTTTAATATCAACATCGAGCGCCTGTTTCAAAAGAATCGGCCAATAAAGTGATAAAAAAGTCGCTCCGATCAAAAGCATAAAACATATAATCAGCATTCTGAAGTGATTTTTTAAAAGCGGCATCAGTTTACTAAACGCCGTTTTCCAACTTATATCTTTTTCTGCTTCCGTTATTTTTTCATTTTCGTAAAATTCACTGGTCATTTTCCTGTCCTTACTATTTTAAAAATTCTGCCGTTATCCGGGATAGCGCTCAGCAAGACAATAAAAAAACCCGCCGAACCTTCTGGTCACGGCGGGTTAAATAAATCAAAATAAATCTTTATATAATTATAAAAATCTCCCGCCGTGGAGTTTGGTGCATGGACGCACTTGTGGTACGTCAAGAATATTTGATTTCAATTTGATCATTCTAACATACACCTCCGTTAGCGGTTGTTATATATACTTAAATTTGCCTAACGAAATTAATTTTATATAGTTTCGGTAAAATATATTTATTTTTTACAATGTCAAACAGTTTTTTTGCCAAATTCAATAATTTTTTTACCAACCCAATAACTGTTCGAGATTTTCATTCAGCTTTTCAACCCGATCGATGATATCTTCTTTCCTCGATTTCTCTTTTTCGATGACATCTTTTGGCGCATTTTTAAGGAAATCACCATTGGCCAGTTTTTTTGATACATTCTCAAGATGGCCTTTTAAATTAGTCAGCTCTTTTTCGAGTCGTTTTTTCTCGGATTCGACATTTATCAGACCTTCCAGCGGAACAAATATCTCGGCACCTGATATTACCGCTGAAGCCGCCAATCCCGGCTTTTTTATATCTTTGCCGATTATCAGATTATCTATTTTGGCCAGAGAGGCAAAATAATCCTTATAATTCTCCAAAAGTTCGCCCATTTTACTGTCGGTCACTCTAATATGAAGATCCGAGTGTTTGCCCGACGGGACGTTCATCTCAGCGCGAATTGATCTGACCGCATTAACAACTATTTGAATCGACTCCAGCGATGTTTCCAAAGCGTCATCTTTGAAATTTCCTGATGACTTCGGCCAGGGACCAAAAACAAGCGTCTCTCTCTTCTCGGGGAAAAACTCCTGTAATTTGCCATTTATCTCTTCGGTTACAAACGGGACAAACGGATGCAAAAGCCTTAAGATATTATCAAGAACATAGATCGCCACCCGCATTGAACCCTCTTTGATCGGTTGCTCAGGCTGGTCCGGCTTAATCAGTTCAATATACCAGGAACAGAAATCGTTCCAGGTGAAATTATATAATGTTTTTGAAGCCGATGATAATTTAAAGTCTTTGATATCCTTTTCAACCGTTTCAATGGTCCGTTCAAGTTTGGATAAAATCCAGCGATCGACCAGAATCAAATCATCTTTGGATGGCTCGTTGATGTCAAATTTTTTATCTCCGGCCCGCATCATCACAAATCGCGAGACCTGGAACAGCTTATTTACAAAATTACGTCCGATTTCAAATGTATTTTTCGAAATCCATGGATCCTGACCATCGGGAGTCGCCAGAACCAGCGACATTCTGAGAGCATCGGCACCATGTTTTTCGACAATCTCCAGCGGATCGATTCCATTACCGAGCGATTTAGACATTCTGATACCATTGGCATCTCGCACCGTGCCATGAATATAAACATCGTTAAACGGCAGTTCGCCCATAAATTCATATCCGGCCATAGCCATTCTGGCTATCCAGAGGAAAATGATCTCCGAGGCGGTCACAATCACTTTGGTCGGATAAAATTTGTCAAGCATCGCCGTTTTATCCGGCCAGCCGAAAGTTGAAAACGGCCATAACCATGAGGAAAACCATGTATCAAGCACATCTTCATCCTGATTGATATTTTTGCTGCCGCATTTGGAACATTTTTCAGGAGCCTCGACCGAAACCATCATCTCGGTGCAATCATCACAATAGTACACCGGTATCCGATGTCCCCACCACAATTGCCGGGAGATACACCAATCCCGAATATTTTCCATCCAGTGCAGATAAGTCTTTGACCAGAACTCGGGATGAAATCTCAATTCACCTTTTTTGACCGCCTCAATCGCCGGTTTGGCCAATTCGGCCATCCGGACAAACCATTGCTCTGACAGATACGGCTCAATCTCGTTATGACAGCGGTAACAGGTGCCGACCGACAGATCATACTTATCGACCTTATCAAGAAATCCTTTTTTCTCAAGCTCGGTGATCAGATTTTTTCTCGCCTCGTACCGATCTTGCCCCTTGAATTTGCCGGCGTTGGCGTTGAGGGTACCATCGTTGTTGAGAATATTTATCTCTTCAAGATCATGCCTCTGCCCTATTTCGAAATCGTTCTGATCGTGCGCCGGGGTCACTTTGACCACTCCGGTCCCGAACTCCACATCGACATAGCTGTCGGCAACAATCGGAATCTCGCGGTCAAGAATCGGCAGAATAACAGTCTTGCCGACATATTTCTTGTAGCGCTTATCTTTCGGATTCACCGCCAGACCGGAATCACCAAGCATCGTTTCAGGACGGGTTGTCGCGACCGTTAGATAAACATCGCTGCCTTTTATTTTATATTTGATATACCAAAGCTTGCCAGCTTTATCCTCATGTTCGACCTCATCGTCCGAAAGCGAGGTCTGACACGACGGACACCAGTTGACAATCCTGTTCCCGCGATAAATCAGCTTCTTTTCATACAGCTTGATAAAAACTTCCATCACGGCGCGGGATAGTTCTTCATCAATAGTAAATTTTGTCCGCTCCCAGTCACAGGAACAGCCGATTTTTTTGAGCTGATTGAGAATCAGATCTTTATGTTTATAGGCCCATTCGCTGGTTCGTTCGACAAATTTCTCCCGGCCCAGTTCGCGGCGGGTGGTTCCTTCTTTTGCCAGTGTTTTCTCAACCACAACCTGAGTAGCGATTCCGGCATGATCGGCACCCGGCATCCATTCGGTAGCCAGGCCGGTCATTCTATTTTGGCGAATCAAAATATCCTGAATCGTGTTGTTGAGGGCATGCCCCAGATGAAGGATATTAGTTACATTCGGCGGCGGGATAACGATTGAGTATGATTCGGCATCGCTGTTTTCATCACCGCGAAAATAGCTTTTATCGAGCCATTCTTTATATATCCGACCCTCGACCTGTTTGGGATCATAAGGTCCCGATTTCGGTTTTTGGTCTTTTTCTATTTCAGTCATTATATTCTTTTTACCTACTTCATTGTCAATTTTTAATAAGTCTGAAAAATACGGAGACTCATTTATTTTGTCAAGCTGACAAACCAATAAAGGTAATCACATAAAAAGGGTTTATTTTGCCGCCCCAATTTCGTATGTTACGATATTATCGACAGAAATTGTGATTAGACAAGGAATAATAAAAAAATGACTGATAAAATGACACCTTTCAACAAGTTACGACAAATAATGGCAACTCTCCGCGCTCCCGGCGGATGCAACTGGGATCGCAAACAGACCCATAAATCGCTTTTGCCTTATCTTATCGAAGAGACTTATGAAGTCGTCGACGCGATCGAAAAAGAGGATACTACCTTACTGCGGGAAGAGCTGGGCGATTTATTGATACAGATTGTTTTCCACTCACAGATCGCCGAGGAGGCGGGACAATTCACTGTCGACGATTCGATTAACGATATCTGCGACAAGCTGATACGCCGCCATCCTCATGTTTTTGGTGAGAAGAAAGATCTGAATCCAACCGAGGTTCGCGACCTATGGGAAAAAATAAAAATCGATTCGGGCGAAAAAGAATCGGTTATCAATGGCATCCCGAAATCGGCTCCGGCGTTGGTCAAGGCGTTTCGGTTTGGCGAAAAAGCGGCCGGTGTGGGGTTTGACTGGGAGAAGGCCGACGATGTGATGAACAAGGTCAAGGAAGAACTGGCCGAGATCGAGATTGAAATCAAATCGGGCGATAACGAAAAATTAGAATCTGAAATTGGTGATATGTTATTCGCTTTGGCCTCGCTGGCTCGTAAGAAAGATATCAATCCCGAACAGGCGCTGAACAAGACGCTCGACAAATTCAAAAAGCGGTTTAATTATATTGAAGATAACGTCAAAAAATCCGGCAAACCATTCGCAGAGTTTTCGCTTGATGAGTTAGAGGCCTTCTGGCAAGAAGCGAAAGAGTAAACCATTTGGAATACGATAAACGCCATTTTGAACTGAAGGGCAAAAAAGCCGAAAACATCATAAGGGATTTGGCATATAAGTCATTTTTGCGCGAATGGTCTTATATGAATCCGAAGGATTCGGATAATAAGGAAATTTGTGACCTATTAGTTGACTTCGATGACACATTAATAATTTGTCAAATAAAGAGTATTAAATTTTCGGGAAATGATGACAGATACATTCGCAAAGCATTTGATGATCCCATAAGGCAACTAAGAGGATCAGAGAAAACTCTCTTCTCCAAGAAAAAACCAATTATATTAACAAATCCCTA
>DAOUVS010000048.1 GCA_030667525.1 Candidatus Zixiibacteriota bacterium
AAAGAGACAAAGACGTTTATTCCGTTTTTGGGAACGCTCTTTTTCTATATCCTGATAAAGAACTGGATGTGTATGATTACGCTGGGACATTCACCGTCAACAAGTTTGAATGTAACTGTTTCGCTGGCTCTGATGGTTTTTCTCTATGCACAGTACACCGGTATTAAAAGACTTGGTATTGGCGGTTATCTACACCATCTGGCCGGTTCGCCGACCGATGTTGTATCATGGTGTATGGTCATAATCATGTTTCCGTTACATATTATTGGGGAATTGGCCAAACCGCTTAGTTTGTCGCTGCGACTTTTTGGGAATATTACCGGCGAAGATGTTTTGATTGCCGTGTTTGTCGGATTGGGAGTCGCGATTCTCTCATTTTCCCCGGTTGGATTACCATTGCAAACACCATTCTATTTTCTCGGATTGCTGTTGTCATCGATTCAGGCACTGGTGTTTACATTACTTTCGACAATATATATACTGATGATGCTGCCGCATGAGGAGCATGCACATTAATTTGGAATTTATAAGTAGAATAACAAAATAACAAAAACGTATCAGGAGGACACAATGGAATTTTTTGGATTAGGCGCGATGTTAGGCCTTGGTATTGCCGCGGTTGGTTCGGCGTATGGTATTGGTCGTGCAGTTGGTTCGGCGATGGAAGCTATGGGTCGTCAGCCGGAAGCGGCTGGTAACATCCAGACCGCTATGATTATCGGTGCAGCCTTTATTGAAGCTTTGACCATTTATGTCTTTATCGCATTCTTTATTGCGATGGGTAAATTAGGATAATAATTGCATTACGGAAGCGGTTGAATATTCTTCGGCCGCGTCCGCAATTTAACAAGACGGTGGAAAAATGATAAGTCTTGAATGGCAACAACTACTTACTCATACGCTAGGTTTTCTGATAACTCTTTGGGTTCTGAAGAAATTCGCCTGGGGACCTATATTGGGCCTCTTAGAAGAGCGGAGGCAAAAGATTGCCGATGAATTCGCAAGTATCGACAGCGAAAAAGAGGCCACCGAGCAATTAAAAACTGAGTATGAGAATAAGCTTAAGAATATTGAAGCTGAGCGTCGACAAAAAATCGCGGAAGCGGCCAACGAAGCGAGCAAACTATCGTCAGATATAAAAATAAGTGCCCAGGAAGAGGCCCGAAATATTGTTAACCGTTCCAAGGAACAGTTGACACGGGATATTGCCTCGGCCAAGGTGCAGCTTAAGGAAGATATGGTCAGTATAACCATGGCAGCGGCAGAAAAAATTCTGCACGAAAAGCTTGATACCTCAAAAGAGCGTCAGCTTATCAGTGGTTTTATTGACGGTATCGAAAAGGCGTAATAGTTATGCTGGCTCAACAGGTTGCAAAAAAATATTCTGTCGCTCTTTTTAACCTTGCGGCTGAGAAGAGTCTTTTAGATACTGCCTGGGAACAGTTTGGTTCACTCGGTGAGTTTCTAAAAAAAGATGATGTGTTTCTCGATTTTATGTCTGCGCCTCAGGTCCCCGACCAGCAGAAAGAGGATCTGGTAACAAAAGCGTTTTCCGGGAAACTGGAGAATAGCTTTTTCAATTTTCTGATGGTGCTGGTCAGGAAAAGAAGGATTGGTTATCTTCCGGATATAATCGATGAGCTTGATCGGCAGATTCGTGCCGCGAAGGGGATTTCCCGGGCTACCTGTATCACGGTTCATCCGATCACCGATGGTGAACGGCAGCAGTTGATTGAAAAACTGACTCAGAAAACATCGTTAAAGATTGAACTGGAAGAAAAAGTAGATAAATCTATTCTGGGCGGAATGATAATTATTCTTCATAATCAGATTATTGACGGTTCGGTCAAACATGGTTTGAACCAGTTGAAGAATCGCCTGATGAAAGTGAAGGTACATTAAGCCTGAGAAAACAGAATAAAACGGATAACTAAAATATAGATTACCAATCCCTTTGAAATATCGGGGATATTTAAAGATTCGGTTTTACATATAGCCGAGTCGTTGGTGAGAAGACAAAATAATAATAACAGGGGTATAGATAATGGGTCTAAATCCTGAAGAAGTTTCTGCAATAATAAAAAAAGAAGTCGAGGGTTACGACACCAAACTGGAGATGGAATCGATTGGAACGGTTCTCCAGGTGGGTGATGGTATTGCTCGTGTATGGGGTCTCGAAGACGCGATGATGTCTGAGTTAGTCGAGTTCCCGGGTGATGTCATCGGTCTGGTTCTTAACCTTGAAGAAGATAGTGTTGGATGCGCTATTTTCTGCGACGTCAGAGGCATTAAAGAAGGGGATACCGTTCGCAGAACCGGTAAAGTGGCGCAGATTCCGGTAGGTGATGCCGTTATTGGCCGCGTAGTAAATCCTCTGGGCCAGCCGCTTGACGGCAAAGGTCCGATTGTAACTGATAAGTTTCGTATTCTGGAAGGTAATGCACCGGGCGTGACCGAACGTCAGCCGGTGAAAGAACCGCTTCAGACCGGTCTCAAAGCGATTGACTCGATGATCCCGATTGGTCGTGGTCAGCGTGAACTTATCATTGGTGACCGTGGCACCGGTAAAACGGCAGTTGCTATCGATACTATCATAAATCAGAAAGATACTGACGTTTTCTGCATCTATGTTGCTATCGGTCAGAAAGCATCAACGGTTGCCAAAGTTGTAAAAATCCTTGAAGATCATGGTGCAATGGAATATACAACGGTGGTGGCGGCCAATGCTTCCGATCCGGCTCCTTTGCAGTATATTGCTCCGTACGCTGGATGTACCATTGGTGAAGAATTTCTTTACACCAAACGTCATGCCTTAGTTATATATGACGATCTGTCCAAACATGCCACAGCCTATCGTCAGTTGTCACTGCTTCTGAGACGTCCTCCGGGCCGTGAAGCATATCCTGGCGATATTTTTTATCTGCACTCACGCTTGCTCGAAAGAGCGGCCAAGCTGTCCGATGCCGGCGGTGCAGGTTCATTAACGGCTTTGCCGATTATTGAGACCCAGGCCGGTGACGTGTCAGCATATATTCCGACCAACGTTATTTCGATTACCGATGGTCAGATATTTTTGGAATCAGATCTGTTTTATTCCGGTATTCGTCCGGCGATTAACGTCGGTATTTCAGTCTCGCGTGTGGGTGGTAACGCTCAGACCAAGGCGATGAAAAAGATTGCCGGCTCGCTGCGACTTGATCTGGCTCAGTATCGTGAACTGGCGGCATTTGCCCAGTTTGGTTCCGATCTGGATGCGGCGACGAAAAAGCAGCTTACACGTGGTGAGAAGATGGTTGAAATTCTCAAGCAGGGTCAGTATGTTCCGATGTCATTGCCTCATCAGGTGATGATTATTTGGTGCGGCGCCAACGGATATCTCGATTCATTGCCAACTGATCGGCTGGATGATTTTGAACGTGGTTTCTCTAAGTTCTGTTCCGAGAAGTATCCGGATATTGAGCATGCAATTGCCAAGGAAAAAGTAATATCCGACGCAACAAACGAGAAATTAAACCAGGCGGCTGAAGCATTTAAAGCCTCCTTTTTAGAAATGTAGTTTGTTATGCCAACGCTGCGAGAAGTAAAAAAGAGGATACGCTCTACCATTAGCACCCGCCAGATCACGAAGGCGATGGAGATGGTAGCGGCGGCCAAACTGCGTAAGGCTCAGATGAGAATTATGCAGGTGCGGCCATATTCCGAGAAATTAACGACTATTTTGAGTCATCTCTCGGAAGCAGCTTCGGGTGAGTTGGTGCATCCTTTCTTTGAAAAGAGAGAGGTCAAAAAGAGAACGCTGGTATTGGTGACCTCCGACCGTGGTTTCTGCGGTTCATTCAACTCCAATCTGATTCGGAAGGCCAATAAATGGCTTGGCGATCAGAACCGGGATGATGTTGAACTGATTCTGGTCGGGAAAAAGGGTCTTGATTTCTACAAAAGAAGACAGTGGAACATTGTTGAGACTTTTCAAGACTGGTCAGGCAATCTCGATTATACCAAAGCCCGCAATCTGGTTGATATGCTTACTAAGCGTTTTCTCGATGGTGAAACTGATGAGATCAGCGTTATCTATACTCAGTTTTTGTCAACGGCAAGATATAAAATATGTGATGTTCCTTACTTACCGGTTGATAGTCTTGATGAGGAGCATAACGAGGATGAAGAGAAGCAAAAAAGTAATTTCGATTACATTTTTGAACCTTCTCCCGAAGCGATTTTTAAAGATATCATGCCAAAGTATGCCCTGACAAAAATGATTACCGCTCTGGCCGATTCTTTTGCTTCCGAACATGGCACTCGTATGATGGCTATGGGATCGGCAACAAAGAATGCCGGAGAAATGATAGATGCGCTGACATTACAATATAATAAGGCTCGACAGGCAGCAATTACCAAAGAATTGCTGGAGATTGTATCCGGAGCCGAGGCCCTGAAAGGCTAAAGTAGAGAATAATTGTTTGTTATAAGTGGAGCGAGTTCAAATGGCTGAAAATATTGGCAAAGTAGTTCAGGTTATCGGTCCCACCGTGGATTGTGCGTTTGATTCAGACAGTCTGCCTGAGATTCTGAATGCCATCAAGATTACAGATGAGAAAAAAGGTATCGATCTGGTCGTTGAAGCGGCTTTGCATATCGGAGATAACCTGGTCCGTTGCATTGCTATGGCATCAACTGACGGATTGGTACGTGGCATGAAAGCGGTTGATTCCGGGTCACCGATTACGGTTCCGGTTGGCGAGAAGACTCTCGGTAGAGTCCTTAGTCTTTTGGGCGAACCAATTGACGGTTTGGGAAGTATGGCCGATATGGAACGGCATCCGATTCATGCCCTTCCACCCGGCGTTGACCAGCAGGATACCAGTACCGCTATTCTTGAAACCGGTATTAAGGTAGTTGACCTTCTTGAGCCATATCCTAAAGGTGGTAAAGTTGGTTTGTTTGGTGGTGCCGGCGTTGGTAAAACAGTTTTGATTCAGGAACTGATTCGTTCGGTAGCTACCGAGCATGGTGGTTATTCAGTATTTTGCGGGGTTGGTGAAAGAACCCGTGAGGGTAACGATCTCTGGCTTGAAATGAAAGAGTCAGGTGTTATTGCCAAAACCGCTATGGTCTTCGGACAGATGAATGAACCTCCGGGAGCGAGACTTCGTGTTGCTCTCTCAGGTTTGACCATCGCCGAATATTTCCGCGACAAGGAGCATCAGGACGTTCTTATTTTTATTGATAATATTTTCCGATTCGTGCAAGCTGGTTCGGAAGTATCGGCCCTTTTGGGCAGAATGCCATCGGCGGTTGGTTACCAACCGACGCTGGGTACTGAAATGGGTCAGATGCAGGAACGTATTACCTCGACCAAAGACGGTTCGATCACATCGGTGCAGGCGATTTATGTTCCGGCTGATGACTTGACTGACCCGGCTCCGGCGACGGCTTTTTCGCATCTTGATGCCACTTCGGTATTGTCGCGTCAGATTGCCGAGCTTGGTATTTATCCGGCGATCGATCCGCTTGATTCAACTTCGCGAATTCTTGACCCGAATGTTGTCGGCAAAGAGCATTATGCGGTTGCGCTTCAGGTGCAGCGGATTTTGCAGAGATACAAAGATCTCCAGGATATTATTGCAATTCTTGGCGTTGATGAGATTGCTGAAGAAGATAAGCTTATTGTCGGAAGAGCCCGTAAGATACAGAAATTCCTCTCGCAGCCATTCTTTGTGGCTGAAGTGTTTACCGGCAAACCAGGACGATTTGTAAAATTGGAAGATACCATTAAGAGCTTCAAGCGGTTAGCCGATGGCGAACTGGATGATATTCCAGAACAGGCGTTCTATATGGTTGGCGGGCTTGATGAAGTGATGGCAAACTACGAGAAGATGAAATAAGGGAAATAACCCAATATGTTTAATCTCTCAATAGTTACACCCGAAAAAATATTTTACGAGAATGAGGTGGCTTCTTTGATTGCCCCTGGGATTGAAGGATATCTTGGCATTTTAACGAATCACGCTCCCTTGATTACTGCTATTACACCGGGTAAGGTGACCGTTAAAAATGAATCGGAAGAAATAATAACGATGTCGGTGTCAGAAGGTTTTCTGGAAGTTTCGGCCAATACCGCGACTCTTCTGGTTGATGCTGTCGAGTATGCTTCAGATATTGATTTGGACCGGGCCAAAGAAGCGATTGAACGGGCTACACGGCGGATGAGCGATAAGGCAGGAAGTATCGATATTCCTCGCTTACGGAAAGCTGTCGAACGGGCCAAAAACCGTTTAAGAATTGCTTCGGACGACTGATAAGTAAGAAACGACAATCTTGATTATTTCCCGCCATAGGGGGCTGTTGGCGCCAATAATCATTGGTTTTTTTTGCCTTGACTTTCCCATAATCTTTGTATAATTTCCGAGGTTATGAATCTGGATTTGAATAGCTTTGAGGAATTTCCGGCTGAGACAACGCTTGAGTTTGAAGTCGATTATATAGATTTTGTCTCGCAGGGATTTTCTTTTAAAGACCTGCTGACGGTGAAAATAGGTATACAGGAAATTAATGACGAATATTACTGTCAGGCCTATTTGACCGTTCCTGTAGAGGAGGAGTGTTGCCGTTGTTTGACGCTTTTTGATGATGAGTTATTAACTGATTTCACTTTTTCGATAAAGATCGGAAAAGGGGATTCAGTTTTATCTTCGGAAAGCGACAATTCTGACGTAATACTGTTGGGTAATGGGGAGCATATTGTTGATTTGAGCGATGTTATCAGAGAGGCAGTGATGTTGGCTCTTCCATCCAAACCGCTATGCGATGAAGAATGTCGCGGTTTGTGTCCCAATTGCGGAGTAAATTTGAATGAAGAATCTTGTAAATGTAAAGGTGTGGAAATCGACGACAGATGGGAAGATTTAAAAGATTTGTCGTAAGTGAATTCCCTATGAACGTAAGGATATAATATGGCGCTTCCTAAAAGAAGACAATCCCGAGCGCGCGGCCGCAAAAGACGTACTAACTGGAAGCTTGATGCTCCCACAATAACCGATTGTTCCCAATGCCACCAGCCTAAATTACCGCATCATATCTGCTCCAGCTGCGGATTTTATGGCGGTAAACTGGTTGCTGCGCCCAAAGAATAACTGATTAAAAGACAACACGACTTTGGAAATGGAAAATATCAATAAACCCACAGCCGTAGTTCTTGATGTGATGGGGGCCGATGCTGGTCCGGAAACAATTATTGATGGCGGTCTTCAGGCAATCAGCGAAAAAGGCGATTTACTGAAACTGATTCTGGTCGGGAAAGCTGAGGTGATCAATGATTGTCTCAAAGGCAAAGGTAAACTTCCCGATAATGTTGTTATCGCAAACGCCCCTTATGCTGTTGCGATGAGCGATCATCCAACCGATGGCATCAGAAATAAAGAATCATCAATTGCAATTGGTCTGAACATGCAGAAAACAGGCGATGCTGATGCTTTTGTTTCGGCCGGTAATACCGGCGCCGTGATGGCTTCATCGCTTCTGATTTTGGGTCGCATTGCCGGGATCACCCGCCCAGGTATTGCCAGTTTTTTCCCAACGGTCAGTGGTCCGCCAACACTGGTTCTTGACGTTGGTGCCAACGTTAACTGTAAGCCGATGCATCTTTATCAATTTGGTTTGATGGGATCCGTTTTTGCATCATTGATGCATGGTAAGACATCACCCAAAGTTGGTTTATTATCTATCGGTGAAGAGCGGAGCAAGGGTAATGAACTTATCGCTCAGTCCCGGATTCTGTTTGAAGAGTCGGATCTGAATTTTATCGGTCATATTGAGGGCCGTGATATTCTTACCGGCGCTGCCGATGTTGTCGTGACCGATGGTTTTGTCGGCAATGTTCTTTTAAAGTTTACCGAATCGGTCGAAGGATTTATCACTGAACGGCTCAGATACCAGATTGCAAATAATATCTTTTCCCGGGTTGGAGCGGCATTGATGGCACCTTTTTTAAGACGGCTACGGGCATCATTTGATTATGCGGAATCCGGAGGTGCACCACTGGTGGGGATAAATGGAGTTTCAATAATTTGTCACGGACAATCCTCATCCAAAGCAATAAAAAATGCCGTGATAGTTGCCATGGAAATGGTACGCCAGAATATCTGTTCAAATATCAAGGATGAACTGGTAGTTGGCAACGGCAGGAATAACGGAGAACATGATAAACAGCAGAATATCCGGGATCGGATCATACGTCCCGAAGCGCCTCCTGACAAACTCTGATCTGGCCGAAATGGTCGATACCAACGATGAGTGGATTGTTTCACGAACCGGTATCAAAGAGCGGCATATCTGTGCCAAGGATGAAGCTTCTTCCGATATGGCCTATGAGGCCGGGAAAAAGGCAATGGAAATGGCCGGGGTCAAACCGGAAGAAATTGATTTTCTTATTACCGGAACGGTCACGCCCGATTACAGATGTCCTTCTGCATCCTGTATTATTCAGAGAAAACTCGGTTTAATTAATACCGGTGCGATGGATTTGGTTGCCGCCTGCGCAGGTTTTCTGCATGGGGTGGCGACTGCTGATGCTTTCATAAAAATCGGAAAATACAAAAAAATTATGGTTATTGGCGTCGAAAAATTATCGTCTATAACTGATTATACCGACCGCAATACCTGTGTCCTGTTTGGCGATGGGGCGGGAGCTGTAATTATTGAACCAACCGAAGAAAACAAAGGTATTTTGGCGACATATTTAAAATCTGATGGACGACATTCGGAGCTTTTGTGGATACCAAATGGCGGCAGTGCGGCACCTATTCAGGATCTTGATGATCCCAAAGAATCTATTTTCCTGAAAATGAATGGCAAGGAAGTGTATAAACATGCCGTTCGGGAAATGGCTGATGCCTCATTAAAAGTACTAAAAGAAGCCGGAGTGGAGGCAGAATATTTAAAATTACTGGTGGCGCATCAGGCTAATATCAGAATTATTGACGCCACCGCAAAAAGATTAAAAATTCCCAAGGAAAAGGTTTTTCTAAATATAGCCAAGTACGGCAATACCTCGGCTGCCTCAGTCCCGATTGCTCTCGATGAGGCTTTGCGGGAAGGTAAAATTGAAGAAGGCGATTTGGTCTTGATGACCGCTTTTGGCGGTGGATTAACCTGGGCATCTGCCCTGATTAGATGGTAGGGGCTATTTTATGAGTAAAACGGCAATTATATTTCCAGGGCAGGCATCGCAGTATGTTGGAATGGGCAAAGATTTATTCGAATCCCATGCCATTGTAAAAGAGCTGTATCAATTTGCCTCCGATGAAATCGGTGAAGATATGGCCAGACTTTCTTTTGAGGGTCCGGCTGAAAGGTTAAAAGAGACCCGTTTTACCCAGCCAGCAATACTGATTCATTCATTGGCGATTTTAAGAATATTAAAGGATAATCTTCCCAAAGCAGATTTTACCGCCGGACATTCACTTGGCGAATATGGTTCACTAGCGCTGTCAGGTGTCCTCAGTTTTGAGGATGCGATTCGTGCGGTTGTTAAAAGAGCCTCATTGATGGAAGAAGCCTGCCGGAAAAATCCCGGTACTATGGCTGCCGTAATCGGACTTGATGAACAAAAGATTGAAGATATTTGTAAAGCAGCCTCGACCGATGGAGTGGTCGTCCCGGCCAATTTTAACTCTGCCAATCAAATTGTTATTTCGGGTGATCTGTCGGCTGTTGAAAGAGCCTGTTCTCTTTGTAAAGAGGCTGGTGCCAAACGCGCTATGATTCTTCAGGTTGGCGGCGCTTTTCATTCGCCTCTGATGGCTCCGGCCAAATCTGGTATGGAAGAATATCTTAAGGAACAGGTATTTGCCGTTCCTGAAATTGAAATAGTTCCGAATGTGACTGCTGTCGCCGAAAGTGATCCTGAGAATATGAAAAAATTGCTATTGGAGCAATTAACCGCCCCGGTAAGATGGCAGCAGACGATGCAGTTTTTTAATGAGCAGGGAGTTACTCAGATTTTTGAAGTCGGTCCCGGCAAAGTCTTGGCCGGATTGGCTAAACGAGAAATGAGGGGAGCCAAAATTATCAATATTGACAAACAGGAAGATATTGATACCTTTGTTGCGGCGAAAGTGGAGTAATGAATATGAAATTTGAAAATAAAACAGCTCTGATCACCGGTTCTGCTCGCGGCATTGGAAAAGCGATAGCCGAACGGCTCGCCTCGCAGGGAGCGCGAATCGTAATTTCAGACGTCCTGATGGATGCCGCCGAAGCAACGGTGAAGGAGTTGAATGATAAGGGATACGAAGCGTTTGCAATTAAAGCTGATGTTTCTAATGCCGACGACGTTCAGGCCCTTATCAAAGAAACAGTTGCAAAATACCAAACACTCGATATAATGGTAAACAATGCCGGCATCACTCGTGATACTTTGATGATTCGGATGTCGGAAAAAGATTGGGATTTGGTTCTTGATATAAATCTTAAGGGTGCCTTTTTAATGACACAAGCAACCGCCAAAGTTATGATGAAACAGCGCTCGGGAAGGATTGTCAATATCTCTTCGGTGGTGGGACAGATGGGGAACGCCGGTCAGGCCAATTATTCGGCCAGTAAAGCCGGTCTGATAGGTTTGACTAAATCATCGGCGAGAGAATTAGCTTCCCGTGGAATCACGGTTAATGCCATCGCTCCCGGATTTATTGAATCTGAGATGACCGAAAAACTGCCCGAAGAGGTACGCAACGAGTTTATGAAAGCGACCGCTCTTAAGAGATTTGGAAAACCCGAAGATATCGCAGCCGCGGTGGCTTTTCTGGTGTCTGATGATGCTTCTTATATCACCGGCCAGATTTTAGCTGTCAACGGCGGCTTATTAATGTAATATAGAAACATAAACAATATTCAAGGAGATCTGAAATGTCTGAACTCGAAGATAAGGTAAAAGGAATTATAGTGGAGCAGCTTGGTGTTGATGCTGCCCAGGTGACCGAATCAGCCAAATTTGTGGATGATTTGTCAGCCGACTCGCTTGATACGGTTGAACTGGTTATGGCTTTGGAAGAAGAGTTTTCAATTGAAATCCCGGATGAAGACGCAGAAAAAATTACTTCGGTTGGTGATGCCGTCAATTATGTAAAAGAACACGCCAGTTGAACAATTAGAAAGAGGGCTACTATATGAAGGCCATCAGAACTGTCGTAACCGGAATCGGCTTGGTAACACCGATGGGGTGTGATGCGGATAAATATTTTCAAAAACTCATTGACGGTGAATGCAGCATCGACATAGTTACCCGATTTGACATTGCCGACTATCCGACTAAAATTGCTTCGGAAGTTAAGGATTTTGATCCGACGTTATTTCTTGAGAAAAAAGAAATACGGAGGCTCGATTATACCGAGCAATACGCACTGTCGGCCAGTCAGATAGCAATAGATGATTCGGGACTGGTTCTTGATAATATTGATCTGGATCGTGCCGGAGTAATAATCGGATCCGGGATAGGCGGAATTACAACTTTTGAAGAGCAACATTCGAAACTTCTGAAATCAGGACCGGGAAGAGTTTCGCCGTTTTTTATTCCGATGATGATTATTGATATGTGCGCCGGATTGGTATCGATGCGTTTTGGGTTCCGTGGTCCTAATTATGGCACTGTCTCTGCCTGCGCCTCGTCGTCGCATGCTATTCTTGACGCTTTTAAGATCATCCAGCGGGGTGACGCCGATATTATCATCGCTGGCGGAGCCGAATCAACAATAACGGCAACATCGATGGCCGGGTTCTGTTCGGCCAAAGCGATGAGTACTCGTAACGATGAGCCGAAACGATCTTCGCGACCGTTTGATAGGGATCGTGACGGGTTTGTTATGGGAGAGGGTTCCGGTATTGTTATTCTCGAATCGCTGGAATCGGCTCAGGCTCGCGGCGCGAAGATTTATGCCGAGATGGTTGGTGCAGGAATGTCATGTGATGCCTATCATATGACGGCACCTTTGCCCGATGGCCGCGGAGCGATGATGGCAATGAAAAATGCCCTTAGAGATGCAGATATGGAACCGGGGGAAATCGGTTATATAAACAGTCATGGAACGGCGACTATTCTCGGCGATATTTCTGAAACCAGAGCAATAAAAACAATCTTTGGAGATCAAGCTTACAAGATCCCGGTTAATTCCACAAAATCCCTGGTTGGACATCTGCTTGGTTCTGCTGGTGCGATAGAATTTATTACATCGCTTCTTTCTATGCAGGCTGGCAAATTGCATCCGACTATTAATTTGGAAAACCCGGATCCGGAGTGTGATCTTGATTATGTTCCCAACAAATTCAGAAATCACAATTTTGATGCCTTCCTGTCAAATTCTTTTGGCTTTGGCGGACATAACGTGACTTTGGTGGGCCGAAAATTTAATGATCAAAGTTAATTGTGGCTTTTTTAAATTTCTTAAAGCAGCTTTTTTCGAATAATAGTGCACTGGCCGAAAAAAAGCTGAACAGTAAATTTTTTGATAAGCTGGGGTACCGATTTCAAGACTCCGGCTTATTGGTAGAAGCGCTTACTCATCGATCTTATATTAGAAGCAATAACAACCATATTCCCTCTAACGAGCGGCTGGAGTTCCTTGGTGATTCGATCTTAGGACTTTTGATCGCCGAATATCTTTTTAAAACCTATCCCAACGATGCCGAAGGTGATATGACCAAAACCAAGGCGATGCTGGTTAATGAATATACATTATCAAAAGCGGGGCAGGACTGCGGCCTTAATGAGTTCATTTTTCTATCTGACGATGAAGAAAAGTCGGGTGGTCGTCAAAGAGACTCCATTGTCTCCGATACGATGGAAGCGACTATTGGTGCTATATATCTTGATGGCGGATTACGAGCGGCCCGAAAGTTTATTATGAAAACGATAATAACTCATATGGATGAGGCTCTGGCCGATGAGGATCATTACAATTACAAGGGTGATCTTTTGGAACTGCTTCAGGGCAGGGGCGAAAGAACTCCCTATTATGAGGTGGTTTCGGAGAAGGGACCCGACCATGATAAAACGTTTAAAGTCATCGTTTATGCCGGAAGTGAAGTGACCGGTGTTGGTTCTGGCGCCTCAAAAAAGGAAGCGGAACAAAAAGCTGCCGCAAAGGCTCTGGCTCAGTTTGAAGCAACAAATAACAATAAAAAAAACAACTCAGATTAAAAACTGTTTTCGTTTCGGGGTGGTTGACATTTTAGGCAAAATTGTTTTATTTCATAAAAATATTGATTAGTGAATTTTGATAATTGGAGGATTTAATGAATATAGCAGTGTTAATAAAACAGGTTCCTGAGATCGATCTGGTTAAGGTTGACGAGGCTGCCAATGCAGTCGTTTTGCCATCCGGTCCCGGAATTGTTAATCCGTTTGATGAATATGCTGTCGAAGAAGCGCTAAAACTTAAAGAGGCGCAGGGTGGAAAGATCTCGGTTATCAGTTTTGGATCTGAAAGAGCCGAATCGGCTCTTCGCGCCTGTCTTGCCCTTGGTGTCGATGAGGCAATATTGATAACAGACCCAAGTTTTGATAAGTCTGATCAACAGGCGGTTGGAAAAATTTTGGCGGCCGGATTGAAAAAACTCGGTGCATACGATCTGGTTTTGGCCGGAAAACAGGCTATTGATGATGATTCGGCTCAGGTTCCGGCGGCGGTTGCAGGAAATCTTGATCTGCCGCAGGTGATGTTTGTTAAAAAGATTGAATCGGCGGAAAATGGTATCGCTTCTGTTTGGCGTACCACCGAAGAAGGTTATGATATTGTCGAAGTGTCGCTTCCGGCTGTGATTTCAGTTGTTAAGGAGATCAATGAGCCAAGATTGCCGTCGCTTAAAGGCAAAATGATGGCAAAAAAGACCCCGATCACCAAGTGGAGCGCGGCCGATATTGGTCTCGGTGATGATTCTGTTGGCGCTAATTCCAATACAAACATTCTTAAGGTATCCTCTCCGGCCCCGCGTCAGAAGGGCGAAATGATCGAAGGCGAAACTCCAGCCGAAATAGCCAATAAACTATATGATAAATTGAAGCAAAATCAGCAGTTATAAACTATACAGATTTTCTCCAAAGCCGCCGATAACTATATTGGCGGCTTTTTTTATGGATGCGAACGAATTGAAGAAAATAAAAAAATGAGAAAATTAGTAGTTTTTACAGCTTTTATATTTTTCCTGATCTTGCCGGGACAGCTTCTGGCAAAATTCTCATGTCATACGCTGGCCACAGATATAGAGATTCTTTATCTGTATGACGAACCGGTTTTTATCGATTGGCCGCTGATTTATTATCTCGCTGCCGAAAAGGATTGCCGGGTCGAACTTGTTTCTTTGAAATCGGGAAACGATAATTTATGCAATATAAAAAATTCAAAAGAATATAATATTTCTTCATATCAGTTTATTGCCAAAGAGACCCCCGGTTTCGATTTTAATTCCGTTTTGGCCACCCTAAACAGTTGGAGAATGCCCGACGTTGTTATTCTCGGCAGATATCTTCACCGCTCTGTTTCCAAGGATTTTGAGCGTTATCTATTGGCCAAAAACCGAGATGATGGCAGTATCTTTAATATTGAGAAAGTTCTTCGTGGTGTTGAAAGTGGAGAGGGTGAAGTTTATATCAATAACAATCTCTATTTGAAAGACCATTATGACCAGATAAATAAACTTGCGGTCGAGTTCTCCTCAACGCTTGAGGAACTGGATCGCGAGCAGATATATTCCACCTACAGTCTGGTAAAGGATAATACTACTGGCAACAATAAGGCCTCAATTCTTTCTGGAATAGAAAAAAACCGGCTTGGTGAACTATCAGAAAAATATATTGAAAACAGCATGGTTGCCGCCTCGATGAAGAGTGCCATGTCTGAATATTTGGACAATATTTCATCAGCGGCAAATCTTGATGGCCTTGAGAAGATCAATGGTATCTTTGACGCTCTGGAATCATTATATCGGCTTAAGCAGGAGTATTATTCTGATATCGATTCTGATTCATCATCAGTAGTTGCAAAATATATTTCTTATCTGGTACACTCGGTATCATCAAAAATAATTGAGCTGGCCGGGATCGATTTTGGATATAGAAGTATGTTGCGGGATACGCCACAGGGGCCGAGAATAAAACTTGTTGAAGAGATCAATAATAACGGACCGCTCAAAATCATAGTCGGAAAAGTATTATTGCAACCTAATTGGAACAGAAGTTCT
>DAOUVS010000185.1 GCA_030667525.1 Candidatus Zixiibacteriota bacterium
CCAGCCGAGAAGGTTATCAACATCGGGTCGATATAATCTTTGCCGGTCAAATTTGTGGCATCAACAAATTGGCTCTCGAAGCGAAGAGCTGTGAAAGGCTCAACAAACCCGTGGGTTGTAAATAGTCCGATTGATTCCAGGTCTATTTTGTCACTTGATTTTACCGGCTTGGTCCATGATTTTTCGCCATTCTCATCTTTAACCTGTGTTAATGTTTGTCCGAATGAAAATTTAACTGAGTTTTTCCACAGAAACCAATCTTTTAGCTGTTTGTTGAAAGTGCCGTTAGCGTTGCCGACCCAGGTGAAACTTCCTGCTTCGCCGCCGGTCCAGCTGTCGGAATAAGATGATTGCGTCGCGGTCAAATCGAGATCAAACGACTTTTCCCAATCACCGGCACTAACCAGTGAAAAGCCGGTCAGGATCAGAAGCATTGTTGTGAATGCAATAAAAGCTGTTTTCATTTTTTAACCTCCATAATTGTTTCATTCATATACGAAACAAATTTTATCACCGTTAGGCAATAATATTTTTCTATATAATAATGATATTGACAAGTTTGTTCCAAAAAACTACTCTAAAAGGGTGCAAACGATTAAATTAAATTCAGAAGTACAATATCTTAAGGGGGTCGGTCCCAGAAGAGCAGCCGCCTTGGCCGGGATAGATATTCATACTGTATATGATCTTCTTCATTTTTTGCCGCGACGGTATCTGGACAGGACGATGATAACCCCGATCGGTTCGCTCAAGGCGAATATAGATGCGACAATAATCGGCCGCGTATTGGGTAAGGGGATACTTTATGGAGGGGCCAAACGGCTGGAAGTTATTATCGGCGATGAGTCCGGGTATGTGGCCTTGATCTGGTTTGCCGGATACAAATATCTTGAGAAGATGTTCAATAAGGGGGATATATATGCCGCCACCGGTCCGGTCAGTTATTTTCAACAGTTGCAGATGGCGCATCCGGAAATCGAACGAATCGAGGATGTTCAGGACCAGCTGATTCATACTGGCAGGATAGTCCCGGTATATCCGTCGACGGCCGAGCTAAAAGAATCTGGCATATCGGGCCGAACGATGCGGCAGATCATCAATCGGGCACTGGAAATTGATTCCAACGAAATTGGTGATTATCTGCCAAAGCGATACCTTGACGAATATAATTTCCTTCCGCTTCAAAAGGCTCTGCGGTCGATTCATTATCCAGATAATATCGAAAATGCCGAACAGGCGCGAAAGCGACTTGCTTTTGACGAACTTCTTCAGTTGCAGTATTTGATTTTATGCAGTCGTCAAAAACGAACCGAATTGAAAAAGAATCATAAATATAAAAAGTCTGCAAAATTGGTCAAAAAATTTGTAGAATCACTCCCTTTTGAGTTGACGGCTGATCAGAATAAAGTCTCTGGGGTCATTATTGATGATATGGTCAAAACGCGACCGATGCATCGTTTGATGCAGGGTGATGTCGGTTGCGGCAAAACAGTTGTTGCTTTGATTGCGGCGGTGTACGCTTCAGAGAGTAAGTTGCAGACCGCTTTTATGGCACCAACCGAACTTTTGGCCGAGCAGCATTATCAAAATTGGAAAGAACCGCTGGAGAAACTTGGGATCGAATCATCATTGATAATTGGAGCTATGTCGAAACCTGAACGGCGTGACGAAGAAGATAAAATTGAATCGGGTAAAATTGATATTGTCTTTGGCACTCATGCTTTATTATCTGATCCAACTAAATTTAGTCGACTCGGATTGGTTATCATAGATGAGCAGCATCGTTTTGGGGTGAAACAAAGGGGGCAGTTGATCAGCAAAGGAAAACGTCCCGATATATTGGTGATGACCGCAACCCCAATACCAAGAACGCTGGCGTTAACATTATACGGCGACCTTGATATATCATCAATCAAAACTGTGCCAAAAGGAAGACAGACAACCAAAACTGTCTGGCGGATGGCTTCGGCTCGGGCCGATATGTATGATTTCCTGAAAACCAGATTGGCTGGTGGTGATCAGATATTTATTATCTATCCGCTGGTGGAAAAATCGGATAAGCTTGATCTGCAGGCGGCTGAGGATGAATACAAAAATTTAAAAACCAATATCTTTAAAGATTACAAGGTCGGTTTAGTGCATGGCCGGGTCAAAAAAGATAAAAAAGAAAAAACAATTTTAGATTTTAAAACCGGCAAAATTCAAATTCTGGTAGCGACCACTGTTATTGAGGTTGGTATCGATATTCCATCAGCTTCTATTATGGTCATTGAACATGCGGAACGGTTTGGATTATCACAGTTGCATCAGTTGCGAGGAAGGGTTGGTCGTGGCGAGAAAAAAGGGCTGACTATTGCGGTTGCAACTGATCCGGTCAGTCATCTGGCGAGAAGACGGCTTGAGATGTTTGTGTCGTCGACCGATGGTTTCAAAATCGCCGAGGCCGATTTGGAACTGCGCGGACCGGGCGAGTTTTTCGGGACCAGACAGCATGGTCTGCCGGAGTTAAAAATCGCCGATCTTTCGATAGATACCGATCTGCTGCCATACTCGCGCGAGATCGTATCGCAGCTTCTATCGGATGAGTCAGATAATAAAGAACCTGATATTGAGCTTATTAAACTCAAGAAATTTCTTGAAAAAAGATCATCCGAACGGATTGAACTAACGCGATTTGGATAAATATGTGGCGTCAACAATGAACGTTGTATATATATTTGTGTAAAATAGAATAGTGAGACGGAGGATTATATGAACGAATCAGAATTAAAAATCGATCAACATTTATTTCAATTGGTTCTGTCGTTACAGATGGCAGCAATGCAGAATATGGGCAAAATTATGTCGCCGATTAGCGGGAAGGTTGAGCGGAATTTGGAGCAGGCGAGAATCAGTATTGATATGCTCAGTATGTTTTCTGAAAAAACCAAAGGTAACCTAAATGATGAGGAGAATAGATTCCTCTCAAATATTTTGCATGAGCTGCGATTAAATTTTACCGATGAAGCTGGCAAACCGGATCCCAAACCGGAAGAAAAACAGACCGACGGCGAAGAAGGCAAGTCTGATTCGGCACCTGAAAACTCAGAATCGAATGACAATGGTTCCGGGGAGGAAAGCGACGCAAAAGAATAAATATGGAATGTCACATTTCTCGCCTTTTTTATTCCCGGGAAATCATATATAACAAGAAGTTCCGATTCATTTGTCTTGCCTAATAAACTGTAAAACGGTATATTTATTAACTAAAATAGGTTTTATGGGACTGATGATTTTAAAAGATTCAGAGCAGAAATTGAAAGATAGGTTTGGCGACAGGCTGATAACTAATCATTCTCTAGCCAAGCTCAATACTTTTGGCACCGGTGGTCCGGCGCGGTTATTTTATGATGCCCGGACGGTTGATGATCTGGTTGCCATCATTAGGGCGGTTGGAGAACTTGAAATTCAGACTTTTCTGCTGGGCGGTGGCTCTAATCTCCTGGTATCAGACGACGGGTTCGACGGACTGGTGATGAAGAACTCGATTATGGGAATTGAGCTTGATGGGAATGAAATAATTTGCGGAGCGGGAGAAGATCTGCAATCTATTGTTGATTTTGCTACTGAAAATAGTCTGTCCGGTCTTGAATTTGCTACAGGTATATATGGAACTGTCGGTGGAGCGATATTTGGCAATGCCGGGGCGTATGGCACAGAAACCGCAGGAGTTTTGAAATCAGCGCAACTAATTGATAAGCAGGGAGATATCAGAACTGAAGAGAACTCATATTTTAAATTTGATTATCGTAATTCGATATTGAAAACAACCGGAGAAATAGTGGCAACGGCAAAGTTTGCACTGGAAATGGGCATTAAGGGAGAAATTCAGGGCAAATGCGATAAAATCAGAGCAGAACGGAATGCTAAGCTTCCGGTAAATGCTCTTACAGCCGGCTGTTTTTTCAAGAATATTCCTGATAAGGCTGCAAAGTTTGGGTAAATGTCGGCTGGGAAATTACTGTATGATATTGGGTCCAAAGAGATAAGTTTTGGAGGTGCCAGCGTATTTGCAAAACATGCAAATATTTTACTGAATGAGGGAATGGCAAGTTCCGATGATATTAGACGACTGGCGACAATGCTGAAAACAAAAGTTAAAGATAAGTTTGGAATTGAATTGACCGAAGAGATAATATTACTTGGAGTATTTGTGGAGGAAAGCATATAGCACTTTTTTAACGATGTAAAACTAACCGCATATTTGGATACGGTTGAATTGAAAAAGATATTGCTTTCGACACTAATTGTCGTTTTTGTCCTGGCACCGGCCCTGATTTTTGCCGATGAACCGGGTTTTAGTGGTGGGTTGGAATACCCATCCGGTTATATTGCTCCCTACCCGGAAATCGAGCGCAAGATTGTTATCAGTATTTTTACCAATAATCCCTATTTTACTAATCCACTAATCAGACAGCTTAGGCATGTATCTGTGCTAGAGCGGTCAAGTTTTGATAATAAGTCACTTACTTTTACGACAAACTATTATTATAAAGGCAAGTATAAGTATTCTTATACATCACGGACTGCCGATGCCGAGTCATTCTACCAATATCGTGAAAAAGCATTGCTCAAAAAACAGCTTGGCCAATTTAGGGCCACAGCTCTTTCTAAAAGACAGCAGGATAAAGCAGGTGGGCTGTTAAGCCTTAACATCTCAATTAAATCAAAAACTTTTGAGGACCTTTTTGGGGAGGGTGGTGCCGGTTTGAAAGTATCCGGCTATCATCGGATCTCATTTTCAGGTCGTTCTCAGTGGACCGATGGGCCTTCAACAGCAACCAACAAACAGAGCAAATTTCCGGCTCTCAATATGGAACAGATTTCCCGTTTTGACATAAATGGTACTATCGGTTCAAAAATTACAGTTTCAGTCTCTCAGGACAGCAAATCTGATGTGCCTCTCGCCAATCGTCTGATTTTGCGCTATAAAGGTGATGAGGATGATGTTTTGCAGACAATCGAAGCTGGCAATACTAATCTGTCGTTGCCAAATACCAGATTTGTCGGCTATTCTCAAAGTATCAGAGGGTTGTTCGGTTTGAAAACCACAGCCAAGATCGGCGGATTCTCGCTGACCGCCATTGCCTCGCAGGAGAAAGGGAATTCGGAGCGAACATCTTTTGAGCCTGGTGCCGGGGCGACAATGAAAACTATTCGCGATTTCAATTACGCTTATGGCCGAATCTTCGATCTGGGACGGATGCCGTCGAATCATGATATTCCTGCCGAGTATGATTTTTTCCCGGGTGACTCCATAATGCATATTGAAGTTTATAAAAACGGCAAGGTTGGCAGTGATCCTGATCCGGCAGCGCCATTGGGCTATTTTTATGTCGATTTGGACGATACGGTAAGTTATAGAGATACTGAAGACGGCCAAACTAAAGTGCATCAAGTAGATCCTTCCGAATACAGTATTCACTCGACCGAGCACTGGATTTTATTCAATAGCCCTAATGGCGGCTCGGATAGTTATCTTGGATATTATATGAAATTGCAACGCGCCAATGGCGATACTGTCGAAATCGGAAGCGTGACCGAAGATACATATAGATTAAAAATGATAAGAAATAACAATGCCTTGGAATCTTATGTAACCTGGGGTTATGAGTGGCGTAATGTTTACAGTCTGTTTGCCACTAATATTGATCTTGAAGGGCTTGAGATAAATATTTTTCAAGGGGGAAACGGCGATGAGCATAATACTGCCAATGAAGATAATCAGGTTGGTATTAAATATACCAGAATTCTTGGATTGGATAGATTTGATCGCAACGGCGCTGAAAAACCGGATAATTTGGTTGATGTCAATTCAACAATAATTGATCCGTATCGAGGGTTACTTATTTTCCCAGATCGCAAGCCTTTTGCTACCGACCGTAGTTTTTCTGATTCTGACACACTAAGTATAAAAATACCTGAAATATATTCTCTCACGTATGGCCATCTTGAGTTGAGCAAAAAGAGCACATATTATCTTCAGGTTTCCAATTTGAGCCGGCAGGCCGAAATTTCTCTGAATAAACCTAATATTATAGAAAATTCAGAGCGCATCACCGTCAACGGAGTAGAGCTTGTTAAAGGAAAAGGGTACAATATCAATTATGACTTTGGACGAGTAACATTTATTGATGAAGCTGCGCTCGATCCGAACGCTGATATTTCTATTGATTTTGAATATACCCCATTTATTACCTCTC
>DAOUVS010000045.1 GCA_030667525.1 Candidatus Zixiibacteriota bacterium
ACATAGATTTATTTACTTGCAATTATTTACTATTTGCGGTTACTACGGTATTAAGTTTGCTATGTTCATGTGTTGAGTAAAACTATAGCTAAGGGTGTCTAAGGATTGTTATATTCTGTGGCGTTTTATATTATATTGTACAACAAGACTATTTATATGAGTTTTTCCCGTTTGAAAGAAAACAATAACATAATTTATTTAAGACAAGGAGAATTATGATGAGACGTACTTGGCTGACACTCGGCCTATTCTGTCTTGTAATTCTGACCTTTGGTCAGGCCAACGCTGTTTTTGAGGTGAAAGCAATATCTCCACAAGCAACCGATGGCGCAATTTCAATGGCAGATGCCGATTCTTTTCAGGTGGATATCTGGTTCAAAGTCCCTGATGGCGATCCTGACGTAGGCGGGGGGAAAATAGCAATTAATTTTTACAGCCAGGATGGAAGTCTTGGAAATATTACTCATCTTGCTGTTCCTGATAATCCATTGGTCTTTGGAAATATCTCGACTCACAGTGTGGAGTATCTGAACGGTTTCGAAAGCATATTTAACATGATGATATATGCCTGGGAAAATGGTTGGGGCGATGGGAGTCTCCCAGATTCAGTTGCATATGATGTTGCCGCTTTAATGGGAGCTTTGACTAGCGCCATGCCTGATCAGGCGTATTTACGTTTTAACTTTCGTGCTGATAATCCAGGAATATTCTGTGTTGCTCCTACCATTGGTGGTGAAGGCGAACAGGACTGGATGTTTCCATTTGACGGCAGTGCATATACTTTCGAACCCACATGCTTTACCATTGGTGATTATGTCGTCGATAATCCTCCAGTAATTACCTGCCCGGGTGATGTTGAAGTTGAATGTGGCAGTGACTATCTTCCGCCGACTACTGGTGTTGCAACTGCCGAAGACCTTGTTGACCCCGAGGATCCCATTATTTCGTATAGCGATGCCGATCCGGTTCCTGGTACCTGCCCGACGATTGAAACAATTACCAGAACCTGGACTGCAACCGACAGCAAAGATCAGTCATCAAGCTGTGATCAGATTATTACAATAGTCGATAATACAGCCCCGGTGCTTACAATACCAAATGAAATAACAGTTGAATGTGATGCCGACGCTATTGATCTGGGTATTACCGGAACGGCAACGGCCACTGATGGTTGCGATGATTCACCGGTGGTGACTTATTCGGATAATACTATTAGCGATGTTATTACACGAACCTGGACGGCAACCGATGCCTGTGGAAACAGTGCTTCTGATGATCAAACAATAACAATTTTAGATACAACCGATCCAATAGTTGCTTGTCCGACTGACATCGTTGTTGATAATGAGACTGGTACTTGCGGTGCTACGGTTAGCTTTACAATTGATCCGGCGACTGACAACTGTGACGCCTCTGTCGATGTAGTCGCTGATCCGGCTTCCGGTACCATTTTTGATCTCGGTACAACTTTGGTTACAGTTACCGCTACCGACGATGCCGGAAATGTTGCTACTTGCACCTTTAATGTTACAGTTAATGATGCTGATGCTCCGATAATTATTTGCCCTGATGATATTGCACTTACTTGCGGCGATTCGGACCAACCAGATTTCACCGGTACTGCTACCGGTTCCGATCTCTGTGATGCGGAAGTAGATTTCTCGTTTGTCGATGCCGCTCCGGTTGCTGGTGTTGTGACCCGTACCTGGACCGCAACCGACGATGGTGGCAATACAGCTACTTGTGATCAATTGATTACGCTGGCCGTTGATGAAGAACCTCCGACATTTGTCGAGGCTTGCCCGGTTGATGTTACTGTGGAATGCGATCAGGTTCCCGAACCTGCCACAATGACCGCGACCGACAATTGTGCCGGTGTTACACTTACTTATTCAGAAGTTAGAACAGACGGCCCTTGTGCCAATGTTTATGTTCTTGTTCGTACCTGGACAGCTGAAGATAATTCCGGAAATACGGCCGAATGTTCACAAAATGTTATAGTTGTTGATACATCCGATCCGATCCTGACATCCTGCCCGGATGATATTATTCTGACCTGTGGAGCTTCCTCCGATCCGAGTAATACCGGAACACCGGTTGCAACCGATAACTGTGGCGATCCAACATATAATTATGTTGATGGCGAAATGGTTGAAGGTTCGTTCATTAGAACCTGGACCATCGCCGATGCTTGTGGTAATAGTGTTCCTTGTGATCAAACCATTACGATCGAGGATGATGAAGAAGTGCCGCAATTTGATCAGGATTGCCCGATCTCTGTAACTGTTGATTGTAAGGCTATTCCTGAACCTGCTGTATTGACAGCCACCGATAATTGTGACGCCTCAGTTGAAGTTGTTTTCTCTGAAGAGATAATTCCTGGCGATTGTGCATATAACTATACTATAGAACGTACCTGGATGGTTTTTGATGCCGCAGGTAATTCTAATGGATGCGGCCAAAATATCTATATTGATGATAATGAGGCCCCGACCTATACAGTTTGTCCGGATGATTTCACGGTTCCTTATGGACAAACAGAATATGGTCCCGATGTTACAGGACAGGCCGTTGTTGAAGATAATTGTGACAGCGCTCCCAGTCTTGAATATACCGATGGTGCATTGATCGGTAATGAAATAGACGGTTATGTCTTCGATCGACATTGGGTCTCGTTTGACGTCTGTGGCAATAGACTTGATTGCTTCCAAATGATTACCCTTGAGGGAATGGGCGATCCGTTCCTTATCGCAGATCCAGATTTCTTTGATCTTGAAGTCAAACAGTATGATACTCTTAAAAATGTGATGTTTGATATTTATGAAAGATATTCACGTCAGGTTCAGATAACAAATGTTACTAGTTCAGAACCATGGCTGACTATTAATACCAGCTTCCCGATTTCCACTTCGAACGTGATTTTCTTTGACGTCAATGCTGAATTTTTAACATACGGTGATTACACTGCAACAATCAGCGTGATCTCAGCAGAAGCTCAGAATTCTCCTCTCGAGATTCCGGTTAATCTTTATGTTGAACCGTTTATTGCACCTCCCGATTCTGTCTGGGTTGCGACCGTTCCGGCCGTACCAGGTGGAAAAGCAGTGGTTTCAGTATATTTCAAAAACAATGATGACCTTTCCAGAATCAATGTTCCGATGGGGTGGACCCCTGACTATATGGAGTTTGATTCGGTTTCATTTGTCGGAACACGTGTTGAATATATCAGCGACTTTGAAAAAGGTTATTCGTTCAGCAATGCTACAAATCAGGTCCAGATAACAGTTGACCCGACCTTTAGCCCATACGTTCCGGGTGGTCGCGGTCTGCTGGCCAAACTGTTTTTCACGGTTAATGGCGACGTTATGACACCTGCTTTTACAGCACTGAATTCTACCTTTATTGCCCCAGATGGATATGTGGTCTTTGAAAATTCTGACGGCGAAGAAGATATTCCGATTTATACGCCGGGTGGAGTTGTTATTGATGATCAAGTCGCTTTCGTTTGCGGAAGTGTGGTTGAAGTCATCAATGACATCAAGGTCCCGGTCGAAGGCGCCATGGTTGAGTTCTGGGATCGTTTCCCGGTTGGCGCATTGCAGAGCAGCGAAATGTCTGATGTAAATGGTCAATTCGCCTGCGGCACGCTCGGTATTGTTCCCTTCGATGCCTATGCCTATAAAGAAGGATATTATCCCGGTATGGTCTCCGCAATCGACTTTGGAACTCTTGGCATTGAAATTCTATTGACCAAGGTCCCCGAAGTTGTTGAGTCCAACGTCTGGGTATTATATTTTAGCGGGGAGAGACTTGGAAGCTGTCAGAGCTATTTCTATAATATCCCGCTTCCGGTTGGTGCTGTCGTTGACGCTTATACTAACGAAAGTCCGGCCGTTCATTGCGGAACCTATTATGTCGATTTCGCCGGCGAATACAGTATGTCGGTTTATGGTGACAATCCTCAGACTGCGGAAAAAGACGGAGCCTGGGAAGGTGACGAAATTAAATTCTTCATCAACGGCTATCCGACGATGACCGAAGCACCGGTTTATTGGTCAGAATCTATCCTGTCGATGGAAATCTGTTTCGATCTCTTCCGGGTTGAAACCAGAACAATTGATCTTCATGCCGGTAAGAATTTGATCTCATGGAATCTTGACACACCAGACGACGACATCGAAGTGATATTTGGCGATGTCATGGGTGATGTCACGGCAATTCTTGGATTTGAGCAGGGCGGATATACTTACGATCCGATGTATCCTGAATTCTCAACTCTGTTATTTGCTGATCACACCCACGGGTATTGGGTTGAGATGGCTAATCCGGCGGTCCTTACTGTTCAAGGTTCACCGGTTGCGCCAACCACTCCGATAACTCTTGAAAGCGAGTGGAACCTGGTTTCATACCTTCCTGATATGCCTTATGCACCAGCCGAGGCGCTTGCCAGTGTTCTTCCTGAGCTTGAAGCAGCCTTTAGCTGGGATAATAAAACATACGATGCAATACATCCCGAATACAGTACATTGGAAACTATGGAACGCGGATATGGATATTGGCTCTATATGACCTCAGGAGCCACCCTGATTTATCCGGGAGTTGGCCCCGAAATTATCTTTGGACAGGGACCGGCAAAGTTTAATGTCGCTGTTTTAGAAAACGAAATTAAAACTTCAAGATTTTGGACAAATGTTTTCTCATCCAACCTGACTCTTGACGGAATTCCGGTTCCGAAGGGTGCCGAAATTCTTGCGGTAGCTTCAGACAATAGAGTTGTCGGATCCGGAACGATTGGAGAAAACGGACGATTCGGATTTATGCCGGTTTATGGCGATGATCCGGCGACCCCGGATATTGATGGCTTACAGAATGATGAAACATTCAGTCTGGTTATCGACGGTGTTGCAACTGATGAGCAGTTCAGCCGGATAAGCGACAGCCATCGGATGGAAGTTGATGCCGTGACGACTGCCAAATCTGGCAATCAGTTGTTGCCCAATCAGTTCGGCTTGGCCCAGAACTATCCGAACCCGTTTAATCCATCCACTTCGATATCTTTCTCAGTTCCGTTTGCGACTAATGTGACTCTTGAAGTATTCAATATTCTTGGCGAAAAGGTTGCCACACCGTTTAGCGGGATGGCTACCACCGGAATCAACGAAGTCATCTGGGATGGCAGAAATGAATCTGGTAAATCGGTGGCATCCGGAATTTACTTTTATCGGATGCAAGCCAACGATTTTGAAAAAACTTATAAAATGGTCTTGATGAAATAGACGGATGTTATATATTCCAGATCGGCCGTCCAAAAAAAGGCGGCCGACAAGGAAGGTGGTATATGTGAATAGAAAAATTGTGAAACTGTTGTTTACAACCGGCCTGTGTCTGCTGTTCATTACACTCTTGGCATCCGTGGCGCTTGCACAACCTAAGATGAACACATTTAGAGGTGGTTTAACAAACATCAGTACCTACAATGGTGTTATTGCGCCGATTGGCTCCCTCGTTGATATTTATGATCAAGATGGTGTCCTTTGCGCCCGTGACACAATTGCGGTATCACCCGGAGCCGGAAAATATGGAAATGTTTCGGTTCTCGGCGATGATACAAAAACTATAGAAGATGAAGGCCCCCTCTTGAGCGAAACCTTGATTTTCGAACTTAATGGAAGGCCAGCGACAACTACCGGACCGGATGATCCGATCTACGATGGTTTTGCATTACCTTTCAAAGAAGTGAACATGATAGCCGAAGGTAATGTTGATGGCAGTTTTACTGCTCCAAGCGGACAAACTGCTGTCGCCGGAGATGTCGTTAATTATTCGGTTATGGTGGAGAATGTTGGAAACGGAATTGATTTCTACACGATTACAGCCACATCAAGTAATGGCTGGATCGTTGAATTTTTCGTTGGTTTCCATTATGCCGGTCCCGGAGAAACAATTGCGGTTGATTTTGACCTGTTGGTCCCGCCATCTGCTTTGGCAACGACCGACCAGATCGAATTCACTGTAACTTCCGGTATCGATGCTACGGTTACGGTCTCCGGAAATGTGCTGACCACAGTTTCAGAAGCGACTGATATTGGCGACGATGGCAATTCGTCTCTCCCCGATGGCTTCAATCTGTATCAGAACTATCCGAATCCATTCAACCCATCCACAACAATATCTTATGATCTGCCGACCAGATCGGTTGTGAATCTATCTGTTTATGATATCCTTGGTAGAATAGTAAACGAATTTGATCTTGGCACAAAAACTGCCGGCAATCATTCTTTTACCTTCGACGCCAAAGCTCTTTCAAGTGGAGTCTATTTCTATAAAATAGAAACTGATAATTCTTCTGCTATGAAAAGAATGGTATTGCTTAAATAAATTCATTCGCGATAGACTATCGAACGCCTGTCTTTTAAAAAGACATGCATTTTTTATATTTGGCATTAAATTTATTTTTGTTTTTTTATTGCGCCGTATTAGCTTATGTATTATGAAATGAGCAATAATTAGGTAGAGCATGCATTATTACCATAGGGGATGTTTTGAACCTTAAACTATCTTACGCTGGCAAGACCGATATCGGTCTGGTTCGAACCGGAAATGAAGACTCCTTTAAAATAGACATTGATCGCAACCTGTTTCTTGTTTGCGATGGGATGGGTGGTCATCAAGCCGGTGAGGTTGCCTCAAACGATGCTTGCGAAACAATAACCTATTGCTTCTCCGAGCTGGTATCCGAAATAAATGAAAATAAAATATTAAAGCTGGAAAAAGATATTCCACCTGCCGCCGATCTTCTGGTGAAATCAATCCGACTTGCCAACCGCAGTATCTATTTGCGATCACGTTCAAATGCTGCTTTAACCGGGATGGGGACCACTATCGTCTGCGCTGTTTTTGAAGATGATTTTATTCATGTCGCCCATGTCGGCGATAGCCGCGCTTATGTTATGACCGATAATGCTCTGACCCGACTTACTACCGATCATTCCTGGGTTTCGGAGATGCAGGCGGCGGGGCAGATGTCCGAGCAAAAAGCATCTGAGTTGGTGGCCAAAAATGTTATCACCCGGGCGCTGGGTGTCAATGAAAAAACCGAAATAGATATTCGCTCCTGCCGGGTTGAAGTCGGCAAAACATATATTTTCTGTTCCGATGGACTGTGCGGATTTGCCGACGATGATGAAATACTTTTGGCGGCGATGCAAGCTAAAGGTGATCTCGATGATATCGCAAAAAATCTGGTCCAACTGGCCAATAATCATGGCGGACAGGATAATGTTACGATTGTTGTGATCCGGGTCGATGAGGTCGGCGAACGGAGTGCCCGCGAACCGATGGATGTTATCACTATCCCCAAGGAAACCGATGAAGCTCTGATGGAAGAAAACAAGATTGTTGATGCGATGATCGACCTGAAAAATAAGAGCCGGGAAGAGATAACCAGCGAAGTACAAATCAAATCAAAATCGAGCAACCTCCCTTTGATTATTATCTTCATAGCTTTTGTTATTGTCGCCGCCGCAATTATCTATCTCAACTCCGGCATCGATTGATAAAATCCGTTTTTGTTATAAAACAGTTATCCTAAATATCATCTCAGTTTGGTAGGTCAGTGAGCCCTGCGCTCCTGACGATTCTTTGTTTTGTGCGCAACAGACGCCTCGTCTGCCTGTTATCATCATTGCGAGCGAAGTCTGGCAATCTCAATTATTCCTTGTAACATAAACTATCTCATATAATTACAGCGAAATGGGTTTCCTCCTTCGAAGGACAGGCGTTTTCCCGTTTTTTGTTTTTGTTACCAAAAATGGGTTCGTTCCGTTTTTTTTGACTTTAGACTATCAATCCGGTGTTGATTCTGATCTGTTTGCATAAGGCCATTTTGCAAATAGACTTAATTCTCCCCTTGTTAATATATTTTGTGCGCGGCAGATGTCCACATCTGCCCGGTCGTAGATTAATCCCGGAAAAGCGGTTTCGACAATTTTACTACAGAATTTTGTACCGACTCTCTTTTTTGGCCTGAAAAATCCGATATAAGTGGTTTCACCACCTTTGGTTACAGCAAAATGGCTTCGTTTTGAATATAAAAAGTTTTTAACCTAAAATGCAGTGGCCCTTTGTAATTCCGTGTTTCTGTATAATCACTCATATACAAAATGGTGAGAGTAGAATCAACACCGGTTTGGTGGGGAAATTGGATAATACTACCAATATCAACTTTTTAATGGACAAGCTGACATATTATTGCTATCTTATGTAATATTGTATAATGATATTTGAGAGGGCGAGGCTGATTTGAATATCAATCACCCGCAAAGTATTAATATTACCGCTGATATAATAGAGGTTTTGGAGGTGTAGTATGTCTAAAGATAAATTACAGATAGGTGTCTACAAAATTGATACAAATCATAACAGCTTCAATGATTGCAAATCAACAATCGAAAAGCTTAGTGATATGATTCAGGAAAACGACGTTTCTTACAATAGACAGGAAATTCAAAACAATATTATTGCCGACTATAAACTAATTCTTCTGTATAAAATGATCCCGCAGGATCCCAAGTGGAAAGGATTTTTGTCTAGCATTGCAAAAAAGGGTCAATCTATATTGAAGAAAAAGCAAAGCAGGAGCGAGAGTTTTATTCTCCTTTTTGCCCATAATACCACAAATAATCTATACTCTACAGTAGGCGGTATGGGTTATTTCGCCATCCAAGATGTTATTGAAGATGATTTTGGTATTGACATCATTTCGCGTCTGATTAAGAAAGAGGATAAAATACTAAAAGCAATCAGTGAAAAAAGTGTAATAGGAAGTATTCTTGGTTCAACAAAACATTTCCGTAAGACTTATAATCTGTTTGAGAATGACAGCTTTGGAAAGATATATCAAGAGCTGACTGCGAACCTTGACACAAACTTGCTGACATCTTACTTTGGATTCTCAACTAATGAACTCAAGAAAGATTCTGTCTGCGTAGCAAAATCCTCGTTTAGAATTAACAAATCAATAACTCTTGACCAACTCCTAAAAATTGTGGATGGATGTGAGGAAGTGTTGATTAAACTAAGCCCTATTGCAATAAATAACGTTGTAAAGATTATTAAGAAACGTAATCCCAACCTTATTCAAAATCTTGAAAACGAATTGTATAATCAGCTTTGGATAAGATACCAGGATAGCACTACGAATATCGATTTTGATCTATGTCACAAAGAATATGAATATTACTTGACTGCCTCATCTTATGTTGTAAGAAAGAATACATCGGAAAAAAACTTCTTTGATGATCATGAATTTGACACTCTTGAGAATATTGACACTTTATTTGAAAAGATTAAAGATTTGGATAAGGCGGCAGAGAATATTGATCAATTCAAGAAGCTTCTGTCTGCACTGCAGATATATTCTTACGGAGAAGATGAAAATGAATTGACAAAAGGCTGGCTCTTTAATCATATATTTGGTGATATTTCTTACGAAGATAGCAAGTATTTCCTCATTGATAACAATTGGTATCAGATCAAGGCGGATTTTCTCAGCGAACTCAATAACGGTTGCCAAGAGTTCATAGATAACAACGCCTACAGTGATTTAGATAAGCAATGGGATTATCCTGCTATAAAAGAGAATGGTTATAATCAGCTTTATATCGGAGATCGGGACACAATTGTTTTGGATAAAATCATACCCCGTAATATCGAACCATGTGATATTCTCAAGTGGGATCTTCACAATTTGTATCTCATTCATATCAAGGCGTCATTCGGCAACACGATGAGAGATTTGTGCTCGCAGATATTTATTGCCGCCAAACTGATTAGGATGGATAAGAATGCTTCACAAGAGTACATAGGAGATATATACGATCAATTAAATAATAAGATTGGAAGTGATGACTCTTATTTTGCTTTGGTAGGAAAGCAAACAGAGGCGATAACCAAAACGGATTTCATAAATTTATTCATATCAAAAAAACTAATATTCGTGTTGGCGGTATTAGATACCGCAAATGTCGAGCGGGGAATTGAAAATATTGAACAATTCAATTCCAATATTGCGAAATTCACGTTACAAGACCTTGTTATAGGAATGAGAGGAATTGATGTTGAATTTAAGATAGCACAAATTCATAAATGACTTTATAAAATGCTTTTATGCATTAGGAGAGTTATGTATGTCTAAGAATACCAATTCTGGAATTTTTGTAACCGCCTCACAATTATATAATTTTATGGTTTGCCCCCATAGAGTGTGGAGAGATGTTCATGGACCGCAGGAAGAACAGATTACTGAAATAAATCCTTTTGTTCAATTATTATGGGACAAGGGTATTCAACATGAGCAAGATATTATAAAACAAATTGGCGAATATGTTGATTTAAGCAAAGGGTCATTTGAAGAAAGATTTTCAAAAACTAAATCCGCAATAGAAAGTAGGGCCCCATTAATTTATCAAGGTGTCTTAATCCATAATAACCTTTTGGGCATTCCTGATATTCTTCAACATAAGGAAGATGCAACATATATACCTATTGAAATAAAATCTGGCAGGGGCTTGGAAGGAACAGACGACTCATGCGAAGAAAGTAGTAAACCCAAGAAAACTTATGCGGTGCAATTAGCTCTTTATATTGATTTACTTAATAAACTTGGTTACTTACAAGATAGGAAAGGTTTGGTAATTGATATAAATGCTACTATGGTTGAATATGATCTTGACCAACAAATAGGCGCACGTGACCACAGAAGCCACTGGGAATTATATTTGGAGACAAAAGCCTCTGTTTCAGATTTGTTAACAAATAAGGTTAGCAATACACCTGCTTCTTGCGGTGGTTGTAAGCTTTGCTCTTGGCATAATAGTTGTATGAAATGGGTCGATGAAACGGATGACCTAACGGGACTGTTTGGCGTAGGCAGATCCAAAAGGGACACATTATTAACCGATATTGCAATCAATACTATTCAAGATGTTTTATCGCTTGATATAAATCAATTATTGGAAACAAAAAATAATAATAAATCCTTCTTAAAGGGAATAGGGCAGAAAACACTGGAACAAATACTTACAAGGGCTGATGTTGTCAAGAATTTAAAAGAACCTGTAATTTATGGTAAAATTGATTTTCCTCGTGTTTCCTATGAGCTTTATTTCGATATTGAAGACGACCCAACACAGAATTTTGTGTATATGCATGGCATTTATGAAAAAAGCATAGATGGCTACAAATATATTGATTTTACTGCCAGGGAGATAGGTTCAAATGCAGAAATGAAGGCATGGTCTGATTTTTGGAACTATATTGATAGCTTACCAGTCAATGATTATGCAGTATACTATTTTTCTTCGCATGAAAAGACCACTTACAGACGATTACAAAGATCATACCCCGAAGTAATTCTCATTGAGAAACTTGAAGATTTCTTTAATAATCCGAATGTAATTGACCTATATAATGTAGTTAGCAAATATACGGACTGGCCTATCAGTAGCTATTCTTTGAAATCATTGGCGATGTATATTGGATTCAAATGGCGAGATGAGTCTCCATCGGGCGCATTATCAATCCAATGGTTTAGCGAGTATTTGGAGACGGGCGATGAAAAAATTCTTGAGCGAATACTTCTTTATAATGAAGATGATTGTAAGGCGACCATGGTTTTAAAAGACAAACTCAAAGAATTGAGTGATAGCCTACAATAGGCCTCGTTGCCCGCATTTCATCGTCGATTTCTAAACACTTTCCCCACCAAATCACAGTTGATTCAAACCGCACCTATCTGTATATGAAAAATTATACAGAATTAATATATTTGGCAGAACCACGTCGCTTCGCTTTGGGTTCTGCCCTACAAAGCTGTGGAAAAAAACGAAAAAACACAAAAACGGAAAAGCGAACCCATTTTGCTGTAAGGCTATGAGAGGTATTAGAATATAAGGAATTATTATGGTCGTTTTAGACTCTCGGTACAAAATTTAGTAGTAAAATTGTCAAAATATGTGGTGCCCCATCCCGACTTGTCGGGACTGTGGGTTAGTTTTCTTTGCGAGTATTTTTGCATTTAGAAACCGACAGCATACGGCAGGCTACCAGAATTGTGCCGGGCGGGTTTTCAGACCGGCCGGAATAGCCAGAAAACCAAGTCAATCTGAAGATCAACCGGGCACGAGATACTAAATTTTCGGGTATTGCTCGCCGGTGGCGATTTAATCCTGCGCCGTCAGGAACCCTTTCCTGACGGAAAGAAAATTTGTTTGACTTTTGGAAAAGAATTGCGATATTGGTTTTTGCAAATGTAACTAATGCGCCCATAGCTCAATTGGATAGAGCGTCTGGCTACGGACCAGAAGGTTGGGGGTTCGAGTCCTCCTGGGCGTATTTAATTTATTATTACAATTGGCAAATCACCTTTTAAATAATTGGATTAATTATGTCACAAAAATTTTTACATACAACTTTCGGCAAAGATGGCCCTGAAATTTTCCGGCTTGGCCTGTCGGCCACCATGCGTCCCGGGAAGAAGACCGTTTATAAAGCAATTGACGAAGGAATCAATTTCTTTTTCGCTTATGGTTTCGATACTCATATGATCAAAGTTCTCAAAGATGTTTTCAAAGGCAACCGCGAAAAATATATAATCGCCACCGGCAATTATAATCTGTTGCTTACTCATACCGATGTCAGAAAAACCCTTGAAAAACGATTAAGACAACTCGGGACCGACTATATCGATGCTTTCCTTTATCTTGGGGTGATGAAAGAAAAGCAGTTTCCCGAAAAGATCAAAGAGGAACTGATGAAATTGAGGGAAGAGGGGAAAGTCAAACGGATCGGGATGTCGTGTCATGACCGAAAGCTGATTGGCCGATATGCCGCCGAAGGTGACCTCAATGCCTTTATGATGCGCTATAATGCGGCGCACCGCGGTGCCGAAGAAGATATTTTCCCGCATCTTGAAACACACGATCCCGGAATTATCAGTTACACAGCAACTCGTTGGAAATTCCTCTTGCGCCGTCCCAAAAACTGGCCGAAAGATGAACGGATTCCTGATGCCGGAATGTGCTATCGGTTTGTGCTTTCCAACCCGAATGTCGATGTTTGCCTTAATGCACCTTCCAATATTGAACAGCTAAAAGAAAATCTTGCCGGGGTTCGGTTGGGCCCGCTCAATGATGAAGATATGACTTTTATGAAAAAATTCGGCGATGTCGTTCATCACACCAAAAAGTGGTTTATGTAAAGAATTCTAAACAAAATTTCTCGCACTTATTTTTGATAAATTTTAAGAAAGTATTAAACAAAATATTTATCTGATTCGTCATCTCTATAACGCCGGGTTCGGACCGATAGAACGGATCGCCTCGAAATTTCTAAAATCTAAATCATGGTCAAAAACCATGAAATAGGATGTGAGTTTTGCTATGGATTTTTCAGATGGATCACTTGATGAACCGATTGGTGAAGCGGTTGAAAATATCTGCAAAGATGCCGAAACCAACATTATCATCTGCCACCCATCAATATTAGACGCAGCATTTTTTATGAACCGGCTGCAAATGAACGATTGGATTTATTTAGCTTTTCGTGATGACGGAACAACTATCTGGCAGGCGCCGGATGAAAGCGGAATAGCGGTTGTTTCTTCTGAGGGCAGGATCAATATTACTCAGATGTGAGATCGGTGGCAGACTATAAATATAAGTATTCATTTGTGAAATTATAATTTTACTCAACAATTATTAGCAACAATATTTCATTCAATGTTAAAGGAATTTTTCAAAATATGATGGCGGATGTCTTGAAAAAAAATAATAAATAGCTATTATCAGCCTTAGATATGATCGACGAAAAGGAAATAAAAGGCTGGAACGGCGCTTATTATTATAGTCCCGGAAGTGAGTCATATTTTAATATGGCTTTTGACAACTGGCTTTTCGAAGAAATTCAAACCAACGCAAGATTTCCTCGCGTTATTTTGAGATTGTATACCTGGGAAAAGCCATCAATAACATTGGGATACAATCAAAATATTGAAAAGGTCATTGATTTCACCAGATTGGACAAATCGGTGCCGGTTATCAGACGGATAACCGGTGGGCGAGCAATTTATCATGATGAATCGGAGATTACTTTTAGTCTAACAGCAGATTTAAAAATATTTCCGGAGAAAGACCGATCACTTTCAAGAACCAATCAATTGATCTCCGGTGTTGTTGTTCAAATTCTTGAATCAGTTGGGGTTGTGTCCGAATGGACGAAGAAATCAGATGCCAGTTTTGGTTCTTCTGCAGGTGTGGGGGACAAATCATGTTTTAATTCCTATTCTCGTTATGAGATATTTTCTCCAAAAGGGAAAATTGTTGCGGGGGCACAGAGGCGCAAGGCTGATTATTTTATTCATCAGGGTTCTCTTAAAATCAATGGAATCAGTGAATGTCATGCTATCGGACAGAGTGATGAGACTGATAGCGTTCCGATAAGCAAAGATAGCGCCAATTCGTATAATTATACGATTGATCAGTTTCGAAAAATATTTCCTGACAAATTTTCAGAAACTCTGAAGATCAATTTGGCTGAGTGGACAGTTGGTAGGGAACTACATAGAGAAATTCGCCTTTTGGCAAAAAAATTAATTTAAAAAATACTCAATTATTTATTAGATAATTATTAAACAAACAGCGGACAAAATTAGTCTGTGTTATATATGAAGTTAATAAGACCGTATAATTTGAAAAAGGGAAAAAATCGCTTGACTTGGACGGGAACTTTTGGGTATTTTGCTTTATTGTAAAGTAGGAAATCTATTGCAGATTGGAGAAGTAAGGCAACATTGGTAAGACATTTGGTCAGGATTGAGCTTTCCTCACACTCAATCATTTCCTGATAAAAAATTAATTAAGATAAATATATTTGAATTGAAATATTGTAAACATCGCAAAAACAAAGTGATTCTATTATAAGGAGGATAAGGGAATGAAAAGATTGACGAGAATATTAATTCTCTTCACCGCAATATTAACAATCTTTATGTCATTTTCCTTCACTGCCCAGGCTGGAAACACTGGGAAAATAAAGGGCATTATCACCGATCAGACGACAGGTGAACCACTTCCTGGCGTGTCAGTTCTTATTGTTGGAACTTCATTGGGTGCCAATACTGATCCTGATGGAAAATTCCTGATTACATTGGTTCCGCCAATGAAGTACGAACTTAGAATTACTTCAATGGGCTATAACACCGTTGTAGTTTCTGATGTCGAGGTTGTTACCGATGTGACCACTGAACAAAATATTGATATGGGGAAATCAGTTACCGATCTTGATAAGGTTATTAGAGTGGTTGGCACGAAAAAGGGTATCGATAAATATGTAACTAGCGGCAAAGTGTCTATCAGTAGAAAAGAGATTGAAGCGATGCCGGTTCAGAATGTTGATGAATTACTTCAATCGACTGCAGGTGTTGTTACGACCAATGAGGGCGAAATTGTCATTCGAGGCGGTCGTGCCGGTGAGGTTGCATATATTGTTGATGGTGTCAGAATTGGCGATCCTTTGGGCGGCTATGGCCCGGTCAATTTGGGATTGTCGTTGACTTCAGGTTCAATTCAGGAAATTAGTATTATCAAAGATGGTTTTGATCCTGAGTATGGTAATG
>DAOUVS010000042.1 GCA_030667525.1 Candidatus Zixiibacteriota bacterium
GTAACCTTTCGGATCCATACGGCGCCATATCCAAAGCAGTCTATGCGCTATCAATAACCGCTCTGGTGGCACTGGCGCTTGTATCATTATTTACCGGGTTTAAAATCAAGTTTTTACCCTTCAGGCTCTGCCCCGTCATATTTATGACTTCAGCCATATTTGTATATTTTGGCGGTATTGCCTAAAATACTGGTATGATTCTCCAAATGACTTTTTTTTAATAAATGCTTGAATTGGAGGATTTATGTTAAAATATCTAATTTCAATTCTTTTAATATTTTTCCTATTCTTATCATGCGATAGACTTGGTAACGCACTCAAAGGGTGGAATATTATGTTACGGAAGCTAAAATTATGTTGGCGAAGACGCCTTGTCCGCGTCGACATATAATATTTTAATAAAAAACCGGTCAGTTTGAAAATAACCAACCGGCTTTGATTCATCTACACAACAAAGACACAGACTACATATTATCAATAATACATGTCGCGTATTTTGAAGTCGAGACTTTCTTGGCGCCTTTCATCTGACGATGCAGATCATAGGTCACCGTTTTCTTCTTGATCGTTTTCTCAATCGCTTTGGTAATCATTTCTGATGCCTTATCCCAGCGGAGATAATCAAGCATCATTTCCGCCGAAAGAATCAACGAACCGGGATTGACCATATCTTTATCGGCATACTTCGGTGCTGTCCCATGAGTCGCCTCAAACAGCCCGATATAATCGCCCATGTTGGCGCCGGGAGCCATTCCAAGTCCGCCGACCTGAGCCGCACAGGCATCCGAAAGATAATCACCGTTAAGATTCGGTGTCGCCAAAACGGAGTACTCATCAGTACGAGTCAGTATCTGCTGAAACATCGAATCGGCAATACGATCATTAATAACGATTTTGCCCTTGGGCGCTTTGCCTTTGTATTTACCCCAAAGTTCGTCTTCGGTGATACACTTATTGCGGAATTCAGTTGTCGCCAATTTGTATCCCCAATCACGGAAAGCACCTTCGGTATATTTCATAATATTACCTTTGTGCACCAATGTGACAGACGGCAACTTGCGATCGATAGCATACTGAATAGCCTTGCGAACCAGGTTTTTTGTACCGGTTACAGAAATCGGTTTGATACCTATTCCTGAATCGAGCCGAATGCCGGACTTCATGTTCTTATTGAGCCAGTTGATGACCTTCTTGACTTCTTTAGAACCTTTTTTCCACTCGATACCGGCGTAAACATCTTCGGTATTCTCGCGGAAAATGCAAACATCCATCTTTTCAGGATTGGTCACCGGAGATGGGACGCCCTTGAAATAACTAACCGGACGGACGCAGGCATAAAGGTTCATGATCTGACGAAGACTAACATTCAACGAACGGAAGCCGCCGCCAATTGGTGTTGTCAATGGTCCCTTGAGGGCAACATAATAATACTCAATAGCATCAATAGTTTCCTGAGGCAGCCATTCTTTGTAAATTCTGTTGGCATTTTCACCGGCATAGACATCCATCCAGGCAATTTTCTTTCTGCCTTTGTAAGCCTTCTCGACAGCGGCGTCAACCACCCGACGAGTCGCCTTCATGATGTCGCGGCCAATACCATCACCTTCGATAACCGGAATAATCGGTTTGTTCGGAATAACCAGTTTTTTCTTCTTGATGGTTATCCTTTGTCCACCTTCCGGTATCTTAATATGTTTGTATTTCGGAGCCATAGTAATCCTCTCTTAGTATCCGATCTCTTTTAAGACACCTTTATATTTAGCTGCGGATGCCTTAAGCTCTTTCGTCTCCGAAGCATTCAGTTTAAGTTCGATGATTTTTTCAACACCTTTGGCTCCAAGGACTGCCGGTACGCCAATATAGATATCTTTGAGACCGTACTGACCGGTCAGATATGCTGAACATGGAAGCACTTTCTTTTCATCAAGAAGAATGGCGCGGGCCATCTGAACCGAAGCTGCCGCAGGGGCGTAATAAGCGGAACCTGTTTTCAAAAGCTTGACTATTTCGCCACCGCCGAAACGGGTTCTTTCACAAATCTCTTTTAATCTCTTGGCTGGAATCAGTTCTTTAATCGGAACCCCGCCAACCGTTGAATAATTTGGAAGCGGTACCATTGTATCACCATGACCACCGAGAACCATCGCCTGGACATCGGTCGGGGCCATTCCAAGTTCCATTGCCACAAAGGCACGGAAACGGGTTGAATCAAGAACACCAGCCTGACCAAGAACACGATTGGTCGGGAATCCGGTGATCTTGAACATATGATATGTCATAATATCCAGCGGATTGGATACAACAATCACATATGCTTTAGGTGCATATTTCTTAATGTTAGTAGCCGCGATCTTTACGATATTGGCATTCATATTAAGCAGGTCTTCGCGTGACATACCTGGCTTACGAGCCAAACCAGCGGTCATAATAACCAGATCGGAACCTTTGATATCTTTATAATTATTGGTTCCCTCGATTTTGCAGTTGTAGCCACGAATAGGTCCGGCCTGGGTCAGATCGAGAGCTTTGCCCTGCGGCATCCCCTCAACGATATCAACAATCATTACGTCACCAAGATTGGCCTCAGCCATATACTGCGCGCAACTAGCGCCGACGTTTCCGCCACCGATTACAGAAATCTTCCTTTCCATCATTCCTCCGTTACGTTTTTTTTGAATCAGGCCCCTAATGTGTCCGTAAAACTGTATGACTTGCATCACGAACCAGGGCAACCCTGATATTTCTATTATTATCTACTAGCTTATCTATTATTTTCTGTGGATTTTTTTCCGTTTTGAAAAACACTTTATCCGAAATATTATCAGCCAACTCCGAATATAGACGAACATCAATTCTCTGAGCAATCTGGGCCACCCGTGATAATTTGTGAACCCCAAAATCGTCTTCGTTATTTGTCTTAGAAGAAGGCTCCCGCCATCGGTCGGCCAGTTTATAAAAACTTTCTGAACCTATCCCCTCGCGGCAGGTCGAAAACAGCATTATTGTTCCGCCATTGGTTACCGCTGCTTGAGAATTTTCAAGCGATTTTTGAAGCTGATACAAACTGCAATCAAGCGGGGGACATACCTCCGCCAGAAGCAAATCATACCTTTTTTTTATTTTGGATGAATATACTTTCTGCGCCAACTCACACGCTCGTCTGAAAGATGAATTGATCTTCCCGCAGAAAACAGCCTGAATTTTATTAGCCTTATTCAAAACTGCCTGAATACTCAAAACAGGTTTGTCCGAAATCAGCTTCATCAGCACTTGCAAATTGTGCTCAACCGGGTTTCCCTCAAGTTTCACCGGCGCGTCATCAAAACTAACTGCCAGCCGATGATTACGTTTTGTTGTTTCAAAATCAGATATACCCGGGAAAAACGCCTTACGTCCACCGGTATAACCTGCGAAATAATGCGGCTCGACTGAACCGATCACAACCACTTTTTCCGCTTCACAAAAATGCTTATTAATATAAACCGGAAAACCATCTTCTGTTTCACCAAGATGTTTCATTGAATCTAAATCTCTGGCATCATGGATCAATATTCGTTTTTTTAATTTCTCATAAAGATCACCGAATATTGTTTTCAATTGAGTTTCATCAGGAGCCTGATGACACCCGGTTGCTACCAGAAATTTCGCCTTTTTGCTCAGGCGACCATTCTCATACAACCGATGCAGGATTTCAGAAGTCGGTGTGGGACGATAGGCGTCGTTAACAATAAACAGATCAGCCTGAGAAATAACAAACAGCTCTTTCTCGGCCATGGTGACACGACCAAGAAAGGCATGTGAGTCAATTTCTTTTGCTAGCGCCTTACACTCATAAAAGTCACACTCAACAGAATCAGGCAATTTCAACTCCAATTTGTCTTCGCCATAACAAATAGAAACAAGCATTTTCTTTATCCAAAGAAAAAGGCAAGTTCTATCGCCGCATTCTCCGGAGAGTCAGAGGCATGCACTGAATTTTGTTGAACATCCAGTGCGATCTCCTGCCTCAGAGTGCCGCAGGCAGCTTCGTTTGGATTGGTTGCACCAATCAGGGTTCTCAGATCGGCAACGGCGTTAGTCTTACCAAGTTTTATCGGTATCACCGGTGACGAACACATAAACTCAATTAGTTCATCGATAAATGGTTTATCCGCATGCACCGCGTAAAACTTCCGAGCCAAATCCTGCGTCAACTGCACCAATTTTATATCAACGACATCAAAACCGGCTCGTTCCAAACGATTTATTATATTGCCGACCAGCTTCCTTTTGAAAGCGTCCGGTTTTACTATTAATAAAGTGTTTTCCATTCAATCTCCAAAAGCAGTTATTATTTCTTGGCTGCCCTGGCAACCTTGGCACCCAACTCAAGAGCCCTGGAGTTTTTTTCCTCGGTTCCTTTTGGCGCTCGAGATAAAACAGCCTCTTTGATCGACGCCATCGACACAATCCCGGTTAACTCGGCAATTGCGCCCATCGCGATTACATTGGCCACCATCACATGGCCGATCTCCTCGCGAGCCAGACGGCTAAACGGAAAACCATAATAATTCTTTGTTGGAATCTGGGTTACCATATTGGAATCGACAACCAGAAGTCCACGCTCTTTCATATCAGGATAATAAGTATCGCACGCTTCCTGAGTCAAAGCGAGAAGCAGATCAAGTTTCATACTCTTGGGGTAATAAATTTCCCCATCTGATATGACCAGATCGGCACGACTGGCGCCACCTCTCGCTTCAGGACCGTATGATTGCGTCTGGACAACATTTTTGCCATCGCCGACACCAATAGCTTCAGCCAATATTACTCCGGCCAAAATCAGTCCCTGTCCACCGGAACCGGAAAGACGAACCTCATACCGATTGTCTTGTGGTTTCTTAGTATTCTGCTTATCCTGTTTAGGTTTACTGGAAGCAGCCATTATTTGCCCCCCTTCGCAAGAACACGCTCACACATCGCCTGATATTCATCACAGAATTCAGTCGCATCTGTTTCATGAATTACTCCTGTTAGGAATTTGCCTATTAATTTATCTTCTGACATCGTGGCTGCCGCCTTAACCGAAACAGCCTGTTTCCTGATATCATTTATCATCGCCACCGCATCGCCTTCTTTATTAAAACGACCATAATAGGTGTGGCAATTTGAAATAGTATCAATCAGCGCAAACCCTTTTTTCTGTATTCCGCCAATAATCATTCGTTCCAGCGGTGCCACATGATACACCGTTCCGCGAGCAACGTATGAAGCACCTGATCCAATCGCAAGTTGCACCGGATCAAACTGTTTTTCATAATTACCGTATGGTGCCGTCGTCGCTATCTTTCCTTCCGGAGTGGTCGGAGCAAACTGCCCGCCAGTCATTCCATAAATCTTGTTATCAATCAATATTGTTGTAATATCAATATTACGGCGACAAGCATGAATAAAATGATTGCCTCCAATTGCCAGGGCATCGCCATCGCCGGTTATGACAATTACCTTTAAATTAGGCTTGGCCAGCTTAACACCAGTGGCAAAAGCAAGTGCCCGCCCATGGGTTGTATGAAGGGTATTAAAATCAAGATACACCGGCATCCGACTGGAGCACCCGATTCCGGAAACAACAACCACTTTATCCTTATCAAGACCGAGATGATCAATAGCTCTTATCAGAGCACCCATAACAATACCATTTCCGCATCCGGCGCACCAGACGTTTGGAAATGACTTTTTTGGTCGCAGATAATGATGAATTCTTTCCGATTGTAGAGTATTTGCAGTCATTATTTCACCACCTCTCTGATTTTGTCAAATATCTCCGAAGGTGTCATGACATTACCGTCATATCTTTGCAATGGTATAACTTCTGTATGCCGAGGAGCAACTCTTCGAATTTCGTGAACCAACTGGCCCATATTCAGCTCAGCCACAATCACTTTTCTGACATTTTTTAACATATCCCGAAGCTGTTCATCAGGAAATGGCCAGATCGTTAACGGTTGGATGGCACCGACTTTAATGCGACGTTCGCGGGCCATTTTAACCGCCTGAAATGCGGTTCGTGCCACAATACCATAAGAAAAGACGGCAATATGAGCATCTTCCATCTTCTCAGTTCTGAGCTTGATGATTTCGTCGGAGTAACGTTCGATCTTGCGTCGCAGTTTATTTAATTTATCTACAATCTCTTTCGGCTTGGCTGTTGGAAAACCATCTTGATCATGCGTCAAACCAGAAACATTGTAGCGGTATCCCTGACCAAATGACGCCATCGGACTGACCAAACTTGGCGTGATCTCAAAATGACGATACCACTCTCTGGGAACATCTGGTCTATGACGCTTGAAAACTTCAATTTCGCCCTCTTCTGGAACCACCATCATTTCGCGCATATGTGCCATAACTTCATCGAGCAAAACAATAACCGGGGTCAGGAAACGTTCCGCCAGATTAAAGGCTCTGACCGTTTCATAAAAACAGCCCTCTACCGACGAAGGAGCAACTGTTATTGATGTATAATCACCATGCGTTCCCCAGCGAGCCTGCATCGTGTCACTCTGCCCTACTTTAGTCGGTAGTCCGGTTGACGGGCCACCGCGCTGTACATTAATAACAACGCATGGAGTTTCGGTCATATAGGCATAACCGAGATTTTCCTGCATTAAAGAAAAGCCGGGTCCTGACGTTGCCGTCATTGATTTACAGCCGGCATTGGAAGCGCCAATAATTGACGCCATTGATGCGATCTCATCCTCCATCTGGATAAACTTACCGCCTCGTTTTGGCATCTCACGAGCCATACCCTCGGCGATTTCGGTTGATGGAGTAATCGGATAGCCCCCAAAAAACTCGACTCCGGCATATAAAGCGCCGAGCATGCAGGCTTCGTTACCCTGCAAGAGCCTTGCTTTGGAATTTTTACTGTTCATTATCCTACTCCATTACTTAAATGTAGAGGTTATTGCAAAATCCGGGCAGTGAACCCAGCAGATTTCACATTGTGTACATAATTCTGGATGAGCTATAACCGGTTTGCCATCGCGATCAGGTTCCAGCACTTTGGTTGGACAAAAAGCAATACAAAGATTACATGCTTTGCACCAGTGAAGAAATATATTCAGCGGCGGGGTTTTCCCGTCATATTTATATTTCTCTCTGGCAGGTTTGGCATTGGCTACCGCCTGCGGTTCGGTTTTTCCCGAAGCCTTTGGTTCCTTTATTTTCCCCTCAGATTTCGGATCTTTATCGGTCATGCTAATTCTCCTTTGGAGACTATCATTGACGTTTAATGTTTATTTATTTCTTCTTTTTGGCCGCTGATTTTTTGACCCCTTTTTTAGCCGCCACTTTTTTCATCGGCTTTGAGGTCTTTTTCATAACCATCTTCTTGGATGTTTTGGCCTTCTTCTTCAACTCATCCATTTTTTCTTTAAGCAAAATAGGCAATTGTGTCGGCGATGCCGCCACCGGGATTCCAGCTGCTTCAAGAGCTTTAACTTTCTCCTCAGCCGTTCCTGTACCACCGGAAATAATAGCACCGGCATGCCCCATCCGTTTTCCGGGAGGCGCCGTGCGGCCGGCAATAAAACCAACAACCGGTTTGGTCATGTGCTTTTTGATAAATTTGGCCGCTTCTTCTTCATCGCTGCCTCCAATTTCACCAATCATCACCACCGCTTTAGTTTCCTTGTCATTTTCAAAAGCCTGAAGTGTATCAATAAAATTGGTGCCAATTATCTGGTCGCCTCCGATACCTATACAGGTCGTTTGCCCCATTCCGGCGCAGGTCAAAGCCCAGATAGCTTCATAGGTCAAAGTTCCGGAACGTGAGACAACTCCAACCGATCCCTTAATACAGATATTACCCGGCATAATTCCAACCTTGGATTGATCGGTTGAAATCAGTCCCGGACAATTGGGGCCTATCAATCGAATTCCTCTATGTTTGGTGTACTTATACACTTTCATCATATCATTGGCCGGAACACCTTCGGTGATACAGACGATCAAAGAAACCCCGGCATCGGCCGCTTCATAAATGGCATCAATCGCAAACGGCGGCGGAACATAAATAACGGAGGTGTTAGCTTTGGTTGCTTTAACCGCCTCCGCGACTGATTCAAATACCGGAATTCCGGACATCTTGGTGCCACCTTTACCGGGCGTAACGCCAGCGACAACATCGGTCCCATATTTTTTCATCTGAGTGGCATGGAAGGATCCATCGCGTCCGGTAATTCCCTGGACGACCACCTTAGTCTTTTTATTAATAAATATACTCATTATATCCTCCCCTATCCAATCTCGTCAAGTTTGGCGAGTCTGATCGCTTCTTTAACAACATTATCAAGAGTGTCCGCCGATTTCAGATTTACTTGCTTCAGAATCTTCCTCGCCTGGGCTTCATTGGTGCCGGTTAAGCGAACGACAATCGGGACTTCAGGTTTCAACTCTTCATAGGCCAGAACGATCCCGGTCGCAACATCGTCACATCGGGTAATACCACCAAAGATATTAATCAGGACCGAACGGATATTGGGATCACTGAGAATTATTCGCATTGCCGTTAGTACTTTCTGCGGATTGGAGGAACCACCGATATCAAGGAAGTTGGCCGGCTCGCCGCCATAATACTTTACCAGGTCCATCGTTGCCATCGCCAGTCCGGCTCCATTAACGATACAACCGATATTACCATCAAGTTTCACAAACGACAGATCGCCCTCGCGAGCTTCGACTTCGGCAGGGTTTTCGGCATCAAGATCACGCATCTCCGCAATTGCTTTGCGACGATAAAGAGCATTGTCATCAACATTTAGTTTGGCATCAATTGCCAGAACTTTTCCATCGGGTGTCGTAATCAGTGGATTTATCTCAACCAAAGAAGCATCAGACATCCAATAAACATCATACAGCTGCGAAATAATTTTGGCCGCCTGACGAACCAGCTTGATATCCTTATAAAGCTTTGAGGCGAGTTCGCGAGCTTGATAATCCTTCAATCCGAGAATAGGATCAACTGCCAGCTTATGGATTTTCTCCGGCGTATTGGCAGCTACCTCTTCAATATCAATTCCGCCAGCCGCAGAAACCATAATCACCGGACATTTGGTCACTCGATCGAGAATTATACCGACATAACATTCGGTGACAATTTCAACCGCCTCGGTAATTAATATTTTCTTAACCGTTAATCCCTTGATGTCCATGCCCAGAATTTTCTGAGCCCAAACACGGACTGCTTCAACATTTTCTGCGTACTTTACGCCGCCGGCCTTTCCTCGACCACCAACATGCACTTGCGCTTTGACCATGACCGGACGACCGATTGATTCCGCAATTGAGACAGCATCGGCGACATTAGTCGCTATCTCACCCGAGGGAACCGGCATTCCGGCTTGGAGAAAGAGTTCTTTGGCCTGATACTCATGTATCTTCATTCGCCTCTCCAGTTGTTAAAGACTTATTACTAATTTATGTTACTTCTATTTGCTAAATATGACCGTGCAAATTCCATCAATTTTTCGCGGTCGTTATCTTCAGGGTTATCTAAAACTTTTTCCATCAAATAATCCAGAACTTCGCCAACCAAAGGCGTTCCGGGAAGCTCAAATGTTTTCATAATGTCATTGCCATTAACGGTCAAATCCTGCAAGCTAAAAGGAGGTCGTTTTTCCAACTCCTCTCTTATTGCCTGTTCAAATTCATCAACATCTTCAGTTGTACCGCCCATCCCCTGCGCCACTACATCAGCCCGGCGAATATCCAAAAGATCAAAAATCAGGTCCAGTCCGACCCGTTTGATCAATCGACGCATCCCCTTATCGGAAACTGCAGTTGTGAACATATGGCGGTCGACTAGCATTTTGACTTGTTTGATAAGTTCAGTGGAATAGCGAAGTCTTCTTAAAACCTTACCGGCCATAATAGCACCGGTTTTTTCATGTCCATAAAATGTCGCACCGCCCTCAACAATCCTTTTGGCGCGTGGTTTTGTTATATCATGAAAAAGCGCCGCCAGTCGCATATGCAACTTCGGCGGCGTCTCATCGATCATATGCAGGATATGTTCAAATACTTCGTATTTATGATACCCTCCCGGTTGATCAACACCAACTGACTCCTCCAGTTCAGGTAGTACTTCTTTTAACAGTCCGGTTTCCTGCATCAGTCGAAAGCCGACCGATGGTTCCTTGGCCCGAACCAGAAGCTTATTCAATTCTTCGCTAATTCGCTCAACCGAAACCGAATGAATAAGAGCCGCATTTTCTTTAATGGCCTTTAATGTTTTCGGCTCAATTGAAAAACCAAGCCGGGCCGAAAATTGAATGGCTCGCAACATCCGCAGCGGATCCTCAGGAAAAGCACGAGTCGAAACCATCCTGATCTGTTTTTTCTCAAGATCAAGCTGACCGTTCAGAGGATCGATCAATTCATCGTTGTCAAGAGATAGAGCCATAGCATTTATCGTAAAATCGCGCCGGGTGAGATCCTCCTCGACGCTTAGATCGGGATCAAATAAAACCTCAAAATCTTTATGCCCGACACCGGTAGAATGTTCTTTGCGTGGTAGAGAAATATCAAATGTATGGAGATCGCTATTTCGTTTTTGCGTAAATTTTATAACGCCAAAAGATCGACCGACAAGATCGACCTTGCCATAATTTCCTAATAATTTTGAAAGATCAGTATATGGAATCCCGCAAACAAGGTAGTCCATATCTTTGGCTTCTATTGCGTTGCTCAGAAGCCGGTCACGAACGGCACCGCCAACTTCATATATCTGTCCCTGCTGCAAAATGTCAGATACGACAGTGTCAGAGATAGTGCACATAATCAATTGGGAGTAATCCTTGTTCCCGATTCGCCGCTTATGGCCAAACCGGAATTTTCAATGGAGGTAATTATTAATTCCTTCCCTCCGTTTTTCACAAATTGTATCGCAGCTTTTATTTTTGGTCCCATAGAACCGGGCGGAAACTGTCCCTCAGCCAGATACCGCTCGGCTTCGGCAACCGTCATGGTATCAATCGGTTTTTCATCTTTTGTTCCAAAATTAAGCGATACCCTATCAACCGATGTTAATATCAGCAGCATCTCCGATGATATCTCTCTGGCCAAAACAACCGAGGCAAGGTCCTTATCAACCACCGCGTCCAAACCTTCAAGTCTGCCATTCTCATCCAAATAAGCAGGGATACCGCCACCACCGGCCGCAATAACAATCGTTCCGCTATCAACCAATGTCTTAATTGTCTTTGATGCCACAATTGATAACGGTTGCGGCGATGGTACAACCCGTCGCCAGCCGCGATTGGCATCTTTTTTCATTATCCAGCCACGTTCGGAACCAAATGTTTTTGCTTCTTCATCGGTGTAAAACTGTCCGATAAATTTTGATGGATCAGCGATTTGGGGATCATCTTTATCAACGATCACCTGCGTAATAATAGTTACGACCGGTCTGTCGACACCCTCTTCCTTCAAACGATTCTGAAGCGACTGCTCAATCATATATCCGATACCGCCCTCGGTATCGGCCACACAAATCCCCAATGGCAAAATCGGCGCTTTTCCCCGCGCCAATTCAACCCGCAGGATGGCGTTACCAACCTGCGGGCCATTACCATGCGAAATGGCGATTTTATACCCAGCCCGCGCCAACCCAACAATACAATCAATCGAGTCGCGCGTATTTTTAAACTGCTGCGTAATCGTATCTTTAATATCAGGGTGGGTAATAGCATTACCACCCAATGCAACTACCGCAGTTTTGCCGTCTAAAGTCGCCATATTATAAATAAGACTATTTCTTTTTAGCCTTACCTTTCGTTTTTGTAGCCTTTTTGGCTGGCTTCGCCGGATTGAAAGCTTCATTGAGAACATCTTCCAGAGTCGGCTGACCGATTTCCTGCAAATCATAATATACTCGCACTGACGGCTTCTTAATGTCAACAATGCGTCGTAAGTCAATAGGAGTTGCAATCACGACCGTATCACAGTCAACTTTGTTGATTGTTTTCTCAAGGTCAGCCAGCTGCTTGCCGGAATATCCCATCGCCGGAAGAAGGGTTCCGATTTCGGGATATTTTTCAAAGGTTTCAGTCATCTTACCAACAGTACAACCGCGCGGATCAACAGTTTCGGCAGCACCAAATTTGGCCGCCGCCATCATACCGGCACCATATTTCATACCACCATGAGTAGTGGTCGGACCATCTTCAACAACAAGAACTCTCTTGCCGCGAATCAAACTCGGGTCGTCCACCCGTAAAGGTGAGGCGGCATCGACAACGATTGCATCGGGGTTGTAGTAAGCAATATTCTGACGAACTTCATCGATACCATCCGGTGATGCAGTATCAATTTTGTTGATAACAATAACATCAGCCAAAAGCAGATTATTCTGACCGGGGTAATAATTGATTTCGTGTCCCGGACGATGCGGATCAACAATAGTGATCTGAAGATCGGTCTGGTAGAATGACATATCATTGTTGCCACCATCCCAGAGAATGATATCAGCTTCTTTTTCTGCCTCGCGGACAATCTGTTCATAATCAACGCCGGCATAAACAATAACGCCTTTGTTGATATGTGGTTCGTACTCTTCCATCTCTTCGATAGTACATTTATGTTTTTTCAAATCGGCGAGAGTGGCAAAACGCTGGCAGGCCTGCTTGGCCAGATCGCCATAAGGCATAGGGTGACGAATCGCAACCACCTTAAGACCCATGTCAATTAATACCTGGGCAACACGACGACTGGTCTGAGATTTTCCACATCCGGTTCTGACAGCACAAACCGAAACCACCGGCTTTGTCGATTTAATCATAGTCGGGGCGCTACCCTCAATGGCAAAACGGGCACCGCATGAATTCACATAAGCTGCCTTGTCCATTACATATTCATAAGGAACATCAGAGTATGCAAAAACAACTTCTTCGACATCATTATCGACGATCAAATTCAAAAGATCTTCCTCGGCATGAATCGGAATACCTTTTGGGTATTCGGGACCGGCCAGAGCCTTTGGATAAACTCTGCCATCAATATCAGGAATCTGGGTAGCGGTAAAGGCAACAACCTCTACCTCTTTATTGCCGCGGTAGAGAACGTTGAAGTTATGGAAATCTCTTCCGGCAGCACCCATAATGATTATCTTCTTTTTCTTTGGCATCTATGTCTTCTCCTTTTTTATTATTTATACGTCAAATTTATATTTATTGGAATATTTATAAACATCAGATAAAAGACAACCTAACCATAATAACCTGATTCATTACCAACAATGAACCATATCGTTTCATCGCTATTATTGATTTACTGCCTAACATATTTTATCTGCCTTTATCCAATAGCTCGTTTAATTATTGTCAATCTGAGCCTTCTGTATTTTGCCCGAATAATCGATATATACCGATTTCCATTCTGAGAAAACTTCGATCCCGGCAACTCCCGCCTCACGATGTCCGTTTCCGGTATTTTTCACGCCGCCAAACGGAAGATGCACCTCGGCGCCAATAGTCGGGGCATTTATATAAAATATTCCAGTATAAATATCGCGCATCGCTTTAAAGCCCTTATTAATATCCTGAGTATAAATCGAGGCCGAGAGCCCGTACTCGGTATTATTGGCCATCTCGATACCTTCCTCCAATGAGGAGCACTCAGTTATCGAAGTTACCGAGCCGAATATCTCTTCCTGGAATATTCTCATCTCTGGAGTAACATCACCAAAAATGGTCGGTTCTGTATAAAACCCCTTGTCATAATCACCGCCGGTTAAACGCCCGCCGCCACAAAGCAGCTTGGCCTTATCTTCATTTTTGCCGATTTCCATATACTTAAGCACTGAGTTCATCTGCGATTCATTCACCGCCGGTCCCATATCAACCGATTCATCCAGACCATTACCAATCTTAAGAGCCTTGGCACGAGCCACCAATTTTTCAGTAAACTCTTTGATAACATCTTTATGTACTATCATCCTTGATGTTGCAGTACATCTTTGACCGGTAGTACCAAAGGCACCCCAAACGGCACCCTCAACAGCCAAATCAACATCGGCATCATTCATAACCAGTTCACAGTTTTTACCGCCCATCTCCAGATGACAACCACGAAAATCAGTGGCACATGCCTGGGATACTTTCCGACCAACATGGGTCGAACCGGTGAAACTGATAACACTGACATCCTTGTGTGTCATCAACGGCTGTCCGACTGAACCGCCCGAACCGGTAACCATATTTACAACACCGGCCGGGATACCAGACTCTTCAATTATTTTAATATAATTATAAACCGAAAGTGGAGTAAGCGTCGCCGGTTTAATTACAACCGTGTTGCCGCAAAGCAATGCTGGCATCATTTTCCATGATGGTATTGCCATCGGAAAATTCCAGGGAGTAATCATGCCGCAAACACCTTTGGGCTGCCTAACCGACATCATAAATTTGTTCGGTAATTCAGAGGGGGTCGTGAATCCAAACTGACGACGTCCTTCGCCAGCCATATAGTAACCCATATCAATAGCTTCCTGGACATCACCTCTGGTTTCCTTAATAACCTTACCCATCTCGCGAGTCATCTGTTGGGAGAACTCCTCCTTCTCCTTGACCAAGCGATCAGTGAATTTCATCACCAACTCGGCCCTCTTGGGAGCAGGAACCAACCGCCACTTTTTATATGCTTCTTTAGCCGCGGCGACCGCATCATTAACGTCATCCTCGGATGACTTTTGAAAGATACCGACCAATTCATCTATGTTAGCCGGGTTACGATTCTCAAATGTTTCGCCGGTTTTTGATTCGACCCATTCACCATTTATAAAATTTTTGTAAACTTTAGTATCAGCCATGGTACACTCCTGCTATATTATTAAATATTATTTTATTCTTTATTTATTCCATTTATTTTCTTTTTTCGATCTCATCATTGTGAAAATATTCACAGCATATAATTTCAAGAAAACCAATATATTGATATTTTTATAATTGTCAAACCCTTTTGAATACATAACTTCAGCCGATTTGGACTTTTTTTTCATTCACCTCAATCCAATAACAAATCTTTCAAATTATACCATTAAACTTACCGAAAGGTTAAAATCAAAAACAAAAATAAAAGCGGAAATAACAAAAAAAAACGGGTCATTTTCAAAGAAAATAACCCGCAATAATTGGAATGTTTGGAATCAGACTGCCATGATATCAGTCTCTTTGGCCTCCATTGCCTCATCGATCTCATCGGTATATTTGTTGGTCAGTTGCTGAACCTTTTCGGTTCCCCGTTTGGCTTCATCCTCGGTAATTGACTTGTCTTTTTCGGCTTTCTTAAGGCTATCATTGGCATCGCGACGGATATTTCTGATTGCAATTTTGCCTTCCTCGGCAATTTTCTTGCAATGTTTCACCAGATCCCGACGCCGTTCCTCATTCAATGGTGGAATCGGAAGCCTGATAATATTGCCATCAACCTGCGGATTCAGACCCAGATCGGCAACTTGAATAGCTTTTGAGATATCACCAACAACCGACTTATCCCAGGCCTGAACCACCATCAATCTCGGCTCCGGTGCCGAAACCGATGCCAATTGGTTGAGCGGCATAACGGTCCCATGATAGTCGACCCTTATCCCATCCAACAATGCTGGTGATGCTTTCCCAGTTCGCAGCGAGCCAAAATCTCTTTTCACCGCCAGCAGGCTTTTTTGCATCTTGTCTTCAGTTTCTGATAAAATTTGTTTTACCATCGGAATATACCTCCGGTTAATAAGATATTTTTTAATCTGTTA
>DAOUVS010000128.1 GCA_030667525.1 Candidatus Zixiibacteriota bacterium
ATACAACCAATATAAACTTTTTTGATGAAAATTTCTTGTCGGCAGGAAATTTAAGGTTGTCGCAGGATGTAACAAATAATGTAACAAGGATTGCGGCCTCCCAGTCGGGCGCTGTGGGTGATAATAGTAACGCCCAGGCGATTGCCGATTTAAGAAAATCGCTTTTTATGACCAGAGGCACCGCAACAATGGAGGAATTTTATAATACAATTGTCGGACAGGTCGGTATTGATACCAACAAGGCGATTCAGTTAAGGGAAAGCCATTCATTGTTGGTGGAACAAATTGAAAATGCCCGGCAGTCTGTTCAGGGAGTTTCACTGGATGAAGAAATGACTCAAATGATAAAATACCAACATGCTTTTGATGCTGCCGCCAGAGTTATCACTACTGTTGATCAGGCTCTGGAGATGGTAATCATGAATATGGGCGTGGTTGGTAGATAAAATTAAACTTGGTAGAAACATACCACGGAGGGTGTTTTGTTAATACTAACAAGGAAGTTAGGTGAATCGATTACAATCGGTGACGACATCAAGGTCACAGTTTTGGGAGTGTTCGGACGGCAGGTCCGAATCGGTATCGACGCACCTGCAAAAGTTGTTGTTCACCGCGAAGAAATTTATGTGAAGATCCAACAGGAGAATAGGAAGGCGGCAAAATCGGTTAAGCAGGATCTGGTGAATGTGATGAAAATATTGAAAAATAAGCTTTCAAAAGATACGCCGAAAAAGAAGTCGCCGGATATTAAATACAAAGAGAATAAAAATAGTTTTGGGCAGGATAACAGACGAACGCCATAAGCGATAAGTTAACGAAAAAAGTTAAGTTTCGCCGCGGTAGTTATAAATTTTAATGATTGGGGTTGTGAATCATGCGTGTCACAAATAAGATGATATCTGATCAGGTTGTTTCTAATCTGGCTCGTTCATTGGAGCAGTTTATGAACAAGCAGGTTCAGATGTCAACCGGACGCAAGCTGAATAAGCCGTCGGATGACCCCATCGGTATTCAGAAAGACCTGCGTTATCGAAATGTCCTGACCGATATAACTCAGTTTAAAAGAAACATATCCAGCGCCGGTTCGCTTCTGGCGACCTATGATAACATCTTGGGGAACATGAAGGATATTATTCAGTCGGCCAATGAGCTTACCGTTGGATTATCAAATGATACCTATGATTCTGTTGCTCGGAACGCAGCAGCCAATGAAATCGAATCACTATATACGCAAATGATTGATCTGGTCAACTCCACTCTTGAAGGACGACAAATATTTTCCGGACATCTGACCAGAACCGCAACTGTTGAGGAAAGTGCTTATGGAGTCAGGTATCTTGGCGATACCGGTTTGACTAATATTGAAATTGAGAGCAACTCAAAACTCGGAATTAATTTACTCGGCTCTGATATTCTGTTTCAACCATTGTCAACGTTGGGTGAAGACGCTGATCTGAAATTGGGTCTGGCGGCGACGACATTACTGGCCGATCTTGGATTGGGTAATGGGGTAGATTTAACATCCGGCGCCTTACCCGGGCAGTTTACCATAACAGATAATAATATGGGGATCAGTGTCAATATTGACCTGAATCTTTTGCCGGTCGACCCAACTCTGGATGATCTGATTACAGAAGTAAACAACCAGCTTACAGCTGCCGGCGTAACCAATCTTACTTTGGATTATGGGGAAGAGGGCAACAATTTGCGCTGGCTGGCCACCGATACCGGTGACATATCTGCTAATACAGCACTGTCCAGTCTAAACGGCGGTTCGGGCGTTGATTTATCAACTGGCCGAATTAGCCTGCATACGGCCGATAATTTAACAAATTTTGAAATTGATATCTCCAGTGCGGTAACGATTGGAGATGTAATTAATATCTTTAATGCCGATCCCAGTGTAATCGCCAATGGCTTATCGATGGCTGTTAGTGCCGATTCCAAAGGCCTGACAATCTCCGATCCTTTGCCTTTGGAAGGATTGATAGTTGGGGAAGTTTCCGATACAAGTCAAACAGCAACTGGTCTTGGATTAATAGGACCGATTGATATCGCTCTGATTCAATCAAAAGATTTGAACCCTATTGCCGATTTTACCACTTCTGAGGCGGCAGTTGACCAGACGATCCTGAGCGATCTTGGCCTGCTTGGAAGCTTTAGCAATGTGAATATAGGCAATGCTATTCCTCCGCGATTGACGCTTACCGACCAATTGAGCATGCTTGATCTCGGTAACGGTTTTAATTTGGGCGAATTTCGTATTTCTCAAGGTAATAGCTTTGTAAATCTAAATTTTGCTGACCCGGCTATAGCGACAATTGGAGATGCCATTGATGCCATAAATAATTCAGGGCTAAGTGTTCTCGCATCAATTAATGCTGCGGAAACCGGAATTCAGATTGTCTCAACAAGCAATACCGAAACACTAATTATCGAGGAATGGGACGGTGGAAATACGGCCCATAATCTCGGCATCTATGGCTCCCCCGATATTTTGGGAACGATGCGAATTTTATCTGAGGCGTTCAAAAATAATGACGGTGAAGCGGCCGGAAAGCTGATTGGAAATTTAAGCGAAGGAATAAATCAATTATTAAACCACCGGGCAGCAGTTGGTGCCAAGGTTATCAGGCTGGAATCTGCGAATAGAAGATTAACTGACCTTGACTTTAATTTCAACCAATTGCTCAGTGAAATAGAAGATGCCGATCTAACCAAGCTGGTTGCAGATCTGGCTATGAAAGAAAATAGTTATCAGGCTGCCATGTTAGCGGCGGCCAAAATAATACAGCCGTCTCTGTTAAACTTCTTGCAGTAAGCAGGCTGGTAAGGAAGGGTTTATGAGAATTACAACATTAAGATTTGGCGAATTGGAAATACCGGATGACAAGATCATTCACATGGCCAAACCTGTCCTTGGCTTTGAACAGCTTAAAAAATTCTGTATTATTGAGGGGGAAGACTTTGAGCCATTTCTTTGGTTTCAATCGGTAGAAGAACCTTCAGTAGCTTTCATTATTATCAACCCTATATTTTTCTATCCGGATTACCATATTGAGGTCAATCCCAAGGAGATTGAAGAGTTGGACGTGGGGGATGTAAAAACAGTTGAGACTTATGTAATTGTTTCTATCCCGCCCGATCCCAAAAAGATGAGTATCAATCTCCAGGGACCGATACTAATCAATACTCAAACCAAAAAAGCAAAACAACTCGTTCTGGTGAATTCCAAGTATAAAGTAATAAATTATATGATAGACAGTAATGCTAAAACAGACAATGGGATAGAAAATAGAGAGATGGCCGAAGTGGTATGAGAGATAATTCTTAATGCCAATCAATAAAAACAAAAAGAAGAAATTGTCAGGCAAAAATTCTACTTCTGCCAAAGTTAAAAATAATAGCAGAAAAAAACCAGGACCAAATAAATCCAACGATTTAGCCGCCAATTTCCATAAGGCGCGTTTGCTATATTCGCAGAATCGGTTTACCGAAACCATCGATTTTTTGGAAAAACTTCCATCCGAACTTGTTATGGCCAAAAAAGCCGACAGTCTGGAATATTATCGATTGTTGGCATTTTCGCTGACTAACGAAAATGAATTTAATAAGGCGCATGATATTACCATTGAGGCGCTCAAACTTGACGAAAACGACCGTGATTTTTATTTTGTTCAATCATTTATTTCCACGAGCTTCAAAGATTATGAGCGCACCATTGAATGTGGTCTGAAGTTTCTTGAATTGCTGAAAAATAATATATCGAAAGAAAATTATGGGTATCTGAGCAATGGGCAGTTACATCTTCTGTATAATTACCTTGGGTTGTCTTATAAATCCAAAAAAGATTATGACAACGCTGTCAAATATCTAAAAATGGCGTCGGTTGAGTCCCCGAAATATATGCATCCCTATCTGAATCTTGGCAATCTGCACCTTCTGCAAAAAGATTATAATAAAGCCGAAGAAATTATAGAAAAGGGCCTGAAAAACTGTTCTCAGGTTCAGGAACTTCTGCTTTTAAAGAAGAGCCTGGAAAACAAGGCAACTATTTCGGCCTGCATGATAGTTAAAAATGAAGAAGAGTTACTTCCCGGTTGTTTGGAATCGATAAGAAGCTGGGTTGATGAAATAATTATAGTCGATACCGGTTCGACCGATAAAACGGTAGAAATTGCCAAATCTTATGGAGCCAAAATATACCATCAGGAATGGACCAAAGATTTTTCATTCCATCGTAATTATTCAATTTCAAAAGCAACTTGCGACTGGGTATTCATTATTGATGCCGACGAGGAGTTTGTTGAGGATGACCTCCCTGCATTAAGACAGGCTACTGCCCAGGATGATTACAGGATTATCTCTTTTAATGTTTTTAATGTGAGTAAAGAGACAGGGCAGAACACTTCATTTCTACATTCGATAAGACTATTCAGAAGAGATGCCAATTTGCGCTATGATGGTATCGTTCATAACCAGCTTATGTATGATTCCAGCGAGAAGGCGCTTCGCTTAGGCATAAGTATCCGCCATTACGGGTATGATCTCTCACCTGAAATAATGGAAAAGAAGCTGGCTCGCTCGCGCGAACTGCTTGAAAAACAGCTTATCGATGATCCCGAAAACTGCTTTGTTCGCTATAATTATGTTCAGCTCTTGAGAAGCAGTGGCAGTCATCCCGATGCCAAAACCTGCCAGCTGATGCTGAAACATGCAACTAAAGCAGTAGAATTAAGTCGAGAAGATAAAAAATATGGCGAAGCGGTTGAATTGATGTCCTTGCATCAATTGGCGACAACCCATATTTCTCTTCTTGAATATGATAAAGCCAAAGAATATTGCGAAGAAGCGCTTGCAATAAAGCCTGATTTTCTGGATGCGTTGCTTTCGATGGCCCACGCTTATACAGGATTAAAGGATTTCGATAAGGCCGAGTCGTACTATAATGAATTTATTAAAACCCGGGAACATTATGATGAGACCGCTGAAGAGATAAATCTTATCCAGGTTTATATTGGTTCAACATACCTTGGCTATTATGGTCTTGGCTTAATTTATGAATTAAAAGGTGATTTTGAAAAAGCGGAAGAATATTATCTCAAATCGATAGAGCATTTTGATATGTTCCGTGATGTTCTGCTAAGATTGGCACGAATCTATCTTGATCGTAAAGATTCCGATCTGGCGCTGGAATTCATCAATAAACATCTTGAATGGCAACCAGACTCAGATCTGGGTAATCTGTACAAATCAGAATACTTCGCCCAGAACAATAATAAAGTTGAAGTAGATATATATCTTAATAAAGCGTTGGCGCTAACAGAAGACAGCATTGAAGTTCATGATCGGGCCGCCCAATTTCTGTATAATATTGGCGAATTTGAGCGGGCTATTCCGGTTCTGAAAAAATTGATAGAATTGCTACCTAAAACAAGCCAAAATATCAAAAATCTTGCAACCAGTTATTATAACATTGGCGAATTCGAAAATGCCGGAACGTATTTTGAAAAGTATCTTGATTCAAACCCAAATGATTTTGAGGCGATAAACGATTTGGCCAACTGCTATTATAAACTGGCCAATTATAAAAAGGCCGAAGAATATTACTCAAAAGCTCTGGATAGCAATGACAAGCTGAATCTGATATATAGGAATCTCGGTTTGACCCGGCTTCAATTGGGCAAAACCAAAGAGGCCTTGATTCTTCTGGAAAAATATTGCGAAAGTTCCCCGGAAGATGTTGAAATTGAGTTAATTATAGGCTCCAGCAATTGCCAATTGGGGCAATATTCTGAGGCGATCCCACATTTAGAAAAATACCTTTTTCTCAATCAAAACAGCATTTCAGGCCTGTTTAACATATCAGAATGCTATTATCATCTCGGTTATGCCGATTCTGCGGCAATCGGTTACACTCAAATATTAAAAATTGACCCCGAATTTCAACCAGCTATTAACCGACTGAGCGAAATCAAATCTGACAAAACTCTTGCATAATCCATTTCTTTCTGAATTAGGGTGAATATTCTATATGACTGTTTTATAAAGTTCTGACTGATTATGCCGATTAAAATCTAAGAGAAATAGTAATAATGAATTTGATATAAATTAAAAGAAATAACAAAAAAGTTAAAGCTAACTTAAAAAGCAAAGGGGAGGATGTAAAAGAAACCAAAAATTTCGTTTAATAAATAGGAATCGTGACATCGGAGTAGTCACCAGGCAAGATCGCCTGGATAATTTTGTGATGGGAAAGGAAATCCCAATCATTTTCAAGGAGGAAGTGATAGATGTCACTACGTATTAATAACAATATTGCAGCGATCAACGCTCACAGGAACCTGGTAAACACTACCAACAATCTGACTAAGTCGATGGAAAAGCTTTCATCGGGTTACAAGATCAACCAGGCCGCGGATAACCCGGCTGGTTTGGTTATATCAGAACAGTTCCGGGCCCAGATTGCAGGTCTTAACCGAGCCATCGGTAACTCGGAAGGATCGATCAACATGATTCAGACCGCTGAGGGTGCCCTCAACGAGCTGAATAACATGCTTATCTCCATGAGAGAGTTGGCCATTCACGCCGCCAACGAAGGATTCAATGATACTGCGCAGTTGGAAGCTGATCAGGCGGAAATTGACAACGCCATTGCGACTATTGACCGAATTGCCGCAAATACGCAGTTTGGAACTAAGAAGCTGATTGACGGCTCCAAAGCCAATACCGCAACCATTACGACCAATAATAGCACCGGTGTTACCATCAAAGATAGTAATCTTACAACTGGTAACCATTATATCACGACTACCAAGACTGCCGATTCTACGGCAACTCTTGATACCTCGGCCCATGGTCTTTCAGTGAACACCGCGATCGAACCGTCAAATCTGACCGAAGGCATCCATAATGTCGATGTCCTTCAGGCTTCGGCTGGTGCCACCAAGCTATCGGCTGCTTTTGACATGACTGACGCTTTTGGTAATGGTATTACCTTCGCCGCCGTCGCGACCTCTGCTGCGGTTACCTCGGCCGCCGCTGTTGTCGCCGCCACGGCCAGTAATGCCGGTGACTATACCATGAATCTGAGATATGCCGAATTTGGTGGAAACTCCAGTGATCTGCAGTCAATTACAGTACATGTCGCCACAGGTGACGCAGTTGCCACTATGGTTAGTGCCGTCAATACAGCGATCAGTAACAACACTGTTTTGTCCAATAAGGTTGTGGCTACACTCAGTGCCGGCGGCAACCTGGTTTTGAAATCATCTGGTGAAGGTTCGGAATACTCAATTGATCTTAACGAGGCGACTTCTACCGCAGGCACTGCCGCATTTTCGTTTGTCGCCGCCGATGCACGTGGTCAGTCGGCCAATGACCTGTCAATTACCGTTAGGAGTGAAACCGATCCGCTGGGACATACCTCAGATGTCCAGTTGACCCTGGCTACCGAATATACCGATCTCAACACCATGCTGACTATGATTAATACTCAGTTTGCTCTAGCTACAGGTGGTGGTGGTCTTGGTATGACCGATGGTGGCGGTGTCGCAAACTTACAGGCGACCATGGTAGGCACCGATCAGATCCAATTCACGTTGTCTGATCATGGTTCGGGCTACAGCCTTCTGTTTGCTCAGAATGGCGCGACTGATATTGGTCAGGCCCACAATGCTCTTGGTGTCTCCTATGATGCCAGCTCAATTGTCGGAACCGATGCTTTAATTAGTTTTGATGGTTATGTTAATACTATCACTAAAATTGATTATGAGTCCACCGTGACTGACAACACTAATGTTACCATCTCCAGTGGCGCGGCCGGAGAAGCTGGAACCGGAACTATTGGCATTTCGTTGACCGCTGGCGAAAATGGTGGAGTTACTATTGGTAATATGTTACTTGATGTTACCGCGGCTCGTTTCCAGGTTCGTCTTGATGGCAGTAATGCCACTGCTGTTACCGGTGGTGTTGATACTCTTATCTGGAATTCGGATCGCTCGGAATCAATCGAACTGAGTATCGGCCTATCATCAAACGGTGGAACCGAGACTATCAGTAATACTGATCAGTCTTTGGTCTTCCAGATTGGTGCAAATGTTGGCCAGACCGCCAAGATCTCCATGCAGAGTATGGCCTCGTCCATGCTGGCGAGGAATATCGCAGGAAACATGTGGACTTCACTGTCACAGATCAATGTAACCACTGTTGCAGGCGCTTCGGATGCCCAGAGCGTGATTGATCAGGCAATCAATGAAGTCTCAACATCTCGTGGAACTCTTGGTAGTTTCCAGAAGAATACTCTGGAATCCAA
>DAOUVS010000302.1 GCA_030667525.1 Candidatus Zixiibacteriota bacterium
AGCTATGGATGGGTTCTTTATCGTATGGGGAATTACAAAAAATCGATTAAGGTCCTCCTTGAAGCCTTAAAGTATAATAGTAGAGACCCGGTTATATTTGAGCATGTCGGCGATGCCTATGAAGCATTAGGCAATTTTAATAAGGCGAGAGAATTTTGGGGTAAGGCGTATGAGATGAACCCGGATAGCGACTCTATTAAAGGGAAATTATATCAGTGACCGCTTGTCTGAAATTCAGGCTTTATACTTTCTTGTTCCTGTTGGTTAATTCATTATTTTTTTCTTGCGCCGAAGTTGCCGGACCTTCCGGTGGCCCCAGAGACGAAACGGCACCAACCATAATTTCAACAATACCTTTATCTGGTAATGTCAACACGCTAACAGACAATAAGATTACCATTGCGTTCTCCGAGGGAATTAACACCAAGGGAGTTGAGGAGACAATATTTATTACACCCCGGCCGGATGGCAAGTTAAAGTACTCATGGAAGAAAAACAGACTTGCAATCACGCTTCCGGAATCTTTCAAATCGAATACAACCTATGTCGTGACAGTGGGGAGCGGGGTTAGAGATCTTCGCGGAAACAAATTGGAGGAATCCTTTTCCTTTGCTTTTTCAACCGGGGAGACAATCGATGACGGGAGTGTCGGCGGGTTGGTTTTTCAGGAAAATAAACTGACCGCAGGAGTTACATTAGGCCTATTTGATTATTCTATTTTGGATTCATTTATATTTTTAGATTCACTTTACCCTCCGTATATAACACAATCAGGAAAAAATGGAGAATTTGAATTCAATTATCTCCCCGATGGAAAATATCTGGTTTTGGCCTACGGCGATAAAAATAAAAATCAACTATTGAATTATCCATCTGAGATGTTTGGTCTGCCGGATCGATTTGTTGTTTTGGATAGTATTAAGCAGGCCAGGAACCTAAATATTACTATGACCTCCGTTGACACTACCTCGCTTTCAATTATTTCCACAACGTTTTCCCAGAATAATCTTGTAAAAGCAAGACTATCAAAAAGCATAAAATCCGAAACTGTCTTTGAATTTATAAAAGATATAACTCTGACCTCATTAGATAGGGAAGACAGTTTAATTATGGCTTCTTCAGTTAAGGAATCAAACAACGGCGAGACAGCAATTCTTAATTTATATTTTGCCAATCTTGTTGATGGCCTTTATAAACTCAGAATTGGCGAAAGATTGTTAGCCGCTGTGAGCAGTGATTCAACATATATTGAAGGCTCCGAATTTCCGATTCAACTTAATAGCGATAGCACTGCCCCGCAAATTGATTATTTCTCATCAAATCAAAAAACAATCTTTTTGGACGAGAACAATTTTGAGATCGGTTTTTCCGAACCTATGAGTCAAATTTTATCCGAGGATAGTTCAATACTAATTTACGATAATGATGATATCCTAAAAGATATATCTCTTAACTGGATAGATGATTTTCGGCTCGGATTAAGACTCGATAAGCCGGATTGGGGAAAAGATTATTTTGTCGTTCTTGATGAAAATAAATATTTTGATTTGACCGGAAACAGTGCAGGAGATTCGATTTCTGTTTTTAAGTTTAATACCTACGATTCTGATTCTCTTGGGGAAGCCACAGGGCAGATAGAATATGGTTTGCAGATTGATTCCAATGTTGTTTCTTTTCTGACTTTTAGCGAGGTTTCCAATAAGAAGCGATTTTCCAAAAAAGTATCAGATAACCATTTCACTTTTAATTTGCCCCCCGGAAAATATCTTTTAAGTGGATTCATTGATGCCAATAATAATGGTAGCTATGATTCCGGCTCACTTTTTCCGTTTGGATTGGCCGAAACGATGGCAATCGGAGCAGATACTATCCGCGTTAGAGCCAGATTTGAAACCGCCGGTCTGATTTTTAAATTCGAATAATCCCAAATAATCCATTGGCATAATAAAAGCGGAGCCAGAAGACCCCGCTTTATAGATTCTTTGATTCAGCAAAAGAGCTATTTCAATTCGCCCCAAAGTGTCAAAACCACCCGACGATTTTTGGAAAAAGCATCTTTTTCATCCGGAAGTGCAACCGGTTTGGTTTCACCATGGCTGGCTGTGAACATACGATAAAGAGCGATACCATATTGGTCGAACAAATATTTTTTGACCGCGGCAGATCTCTTCTCGCCAAGTTCAAGATTATATTTGGCTGATCCGGATTGATCGGAATGCCCAACGATTTCCAAAAGTGAGCGGGCATAATCGGTCATTTTCATTCCCAGACCTTCAAGATTATCTTTGGCTAAATCTGTTAAATCAGCACTGTCAAAGTCATAGTTGACAACACCTTCCCAGATTACCTGATAATTTTCAAATCCTTTTGATTGATTCAGGGCCAGATCGGTTTTCTCGGAGAGATCATTGGCGAGCGTCTGCAGTTTTTTTACATCATCCGAATTAAGAGCTGCCTGAGCCTTTAATTCAGAAATTTGCGCATCATTTACTGCCTTAGCTTCTGCCATCTTCTGATCTACATACCCCTTGCTGGCACATCCGCTTATCAATAGAAGCGCAACTGCCATAAGTACTGTCAGAATTTTTAGCATAATGAACATGTCCTTCCTAATAATAAATAGGTTTACCTTAAATTTTCCCAATGATATAGTCCGTTTGACAAATAAGTCAAGATAATTTTTAATTATTGTTTGACAGCTCCAGAGGTAATTCCGGACACAATATGTCTTTGAAAGAAGAGAAAAGC
>DAOUVS010000030.1 GCA_030667525.1 Candidatus Zixiibacteriota bacterium
ATAATACCCCTTACGCGGGAAAATATCGTATATCCTACTTCCCGGTGAAGCCAGAAGATAAATATTTGCCTTTGAAAATATTCTGGTAACTTCAGGGAGCAGGTTTTTTACCATAGTAAGTTCACGTTGGTCAGGAGGCAAGCAGACAAGCACCGATTCAACTTTGTTTAAATCGGATGGCAATGTAATATCTCCCGGTGCAAATTTGCTGGCCATCAAACGAAGCTTAAATCGAGCCATATAATCTCTAAAGCTCGCCAATGTCCGGTTCCTCCGAGTTTACCTCTTCTACAATTTGATAATACTGTTCTTTGTTCAAATTAGTGATTTCAATGTTCCTGATCGGACGACCGGTTTGTGATAATTGTTTAAGAAGATTATTATCTAATTTCATCACCAATCCATTGGGATTTCCGGCAGTCAATAAAAATTGCTCGTGGGCTGAAACGGTGCGGTAACTTCCGGAATCAAGGTTCCGGTTTAGAACCGTGTCGCCATCAGCCATGATCAAAATCCAACTCAAATCAATCGCATCAATACGTAATTTCATTTCCGGTCCTAAAGGTATAGGTGGCGTCGTTGGAACTGATTCGGTCTCAGCAGATGCAACAGTTGTATCGGAGAAATTGTCGGGTGCGTTATCAGCAACTTTTCCAGTAGTACTCTCAATTGATGACTGTTCAGTCTCAGGTTTATCAGCATTATCTCCTGAATTAAAAATAAATAATATCGCTATAATGATAATAACGACTACGGCAGCTATCCAAATACCGATCTTGGCAAATGAATTGTTATTATTTATATCATTGGTTTCAAGGGACTTGATTTCTTCTTCGGTCGCTTCGGGACCAAGCGCCTCGACCCGCTCAAGTTCCAAACTCTCTGCGGTTGTCACCACAAAAATAAGATCGGGATCCTGACCCAATTCGCGAGCATATGATCGGGCAAACAGATTATAATACACAGTGGAAGGGAATTCTTCAACCCGGCCGGCCTCAATTGCCTCGAGATAGCTTTCGGATACTTTGGTATCCTTGGCAATATCCTTGAGTTCTTTTTTCTGTTCCAGTCTTAGCGCCTTAAGTTCCTTGCCAATATCAATATGATAGTTACCCATTTGACTCCTTATATTTAAGTATTCTGCCAGCTAAAATATTAAGCAGTTTCATCGGCAGACCAATTACATTATCCAAATTTCCCTCAATTCTGTCAACTAAAAAACCTCCCGCACCTTGTATTCCATAGGCTCCAGCCTTGTCGAGCGGCTCTTTTGTGGAAATATATTCAATTAAGCGTGATTTCTCGATTTTATTAAAATAGACCTCGGTCAATTCGTAATCGGTAAAGAGCGGTCCGTTTGTCTGTTGCAATGAAATTGCCGAACAGACGGTATGGCAATTGCCCGATAATTTGGTCAGCATCGCCAGCGCTTCTTCGGGTGAATTTGGTTTACCAAGGACTTCATTGCCAATAACAACAATTGTATCACATCACAAAACAATAGAATTCAATGGCGCATTTTGGGTTATCGCCGCCGCTTTTTTTTGAGCCAAATCGGACGCCGTTTGATATGGTTGTTCCCAGTTTTCGCCATTCTCATCAATGCCGGGAATAATTTGCTTGAATTTAATACCTGCTTCTTTAAGCAATTGCACTCTCCGTGGTGAACCAGAGGCGAGAATCAGCTTATTATCGGCAAGGAGTTTATTTAGATTGAAATAGTTCTTCATCATCCAACATTATTGTAACCGGGCCATCATTATTTAGAGAAATATCCATCTTGGCGCCGAAGATTCCGGACTCAACCTTTAAACCGCCCGCTTTGAATTTCATAATAAGTTGCTCATACATCTTTTCTGCTTCGTCTGGAGGCATGCTGTTATCAAACCCGGGACGCCTACCTTTCCGACAATTGGCATATAGCGTAAACTGAGAAACAACCAAGAGCTCTCCAGATATATCTAACAGCGAAAGATTCATTTTCCTCTGGTCATCTTCAAAAACGCGCAGATTCAGACATTTTTCGGCGATTTTCCCAAGATTGGTTTTTGCGTCATCCTTTTTGAAGCCGCACATAACAAGGAAACCGCGGCCAATCTGACCAACTATTTTTTTGTCAGCCATAACCGAAGCCTGACTGACTCTTTGTATAAGCAGACGCATCTTACAATAAAAACAAGTTCTTAATATTTATCAATGGAATTAGTGCATTTTAAAAATTAATAATTGCATTATCGGCTAAAACAGCGTATTAACCTCCTATAAACATTTAAAGCGAGAGATCAGTGGATAATTATTCTATAGGCATAGACATCGGATCGGTTTCAGTTAAAGTGGCTGTGCTGGATAAGTTAGGAAATATTATCAAAACTGAATATCGACGTTATCATGGTCGCCCGTTTCAGATTTTAAAAGAGCTCCTCGATAACAGTTTCAAAGATTATTTATCAGAATCAGTGTTTCTTGGATTTACCGGAATCGGGGGAAGAGTCGGAGCGGATATCCTGGGCGGATTATCTTTTGGCGAAATCGCCTGTATCGCCTCGGCCAACTATGTTCTCCTACCAAATGTCAAGTCAATCATAGAGATGGGCGGAGAAGACTCCAAATATATCCAGCTTGATCCTGAGAAAAAGGTCGTTGTCGATTTCAGTATGAACAATCTTTGCGCCGCCGGAACCGGATCGTTTTTAGATCAGCAGGCAGGCCGCCTGAAAATTTCAATTGATAAAGAGTTCGGACAGATGGCACTCAAATCAAAAAACCCGCCAAGAATCGCCGGACGGTGTTCGGTTTTTGCCAAATCGGACATGATCCATCTGCAGCAAATTGCCACGCCTGATTTTGAAATTGTCGCCGGACTTTGTTATGCGGTTGCCCGGAATTTTAAAAGCAGCATTGCACGTGGCAAGAAATTTATTCCACCGGTTGCTTTTGAGGGTGGGGTTGCGGCTAACCCGGGTGTTATCAAAGCTTTTAAAGATATTCTGGATATAGACGAAAACGACCTGATAATCCCAAAATATTTTAATGTGATTGGTGCCATTGGCGCCGCTATGCAGGCCCAATCAAACGCGGATAATAAACTTGTAAATATCAATAGCGAAAAAATAACAGGATATTTGAATTATAGAAATCTGCCTGAAACAGGTCTAAATCAGCTTAGCTTTGATTATCCCGATTCAAAATTTTATTCAGTTACCAATAAAGCATCAAACAGAGAAAATAAACATATTGAAGTTTATCTCGGGCTGGATGTCGGCTCTCTTTCAACCAACTTGGTCCTGATTGACAAAAATAAAAAGGTTATTGCGCGGCGTTACCTGATGACCGAAGGGCGGCCGATTGAGGCGGTCAGGCGTGGTTTGGGAGAGATCGGTGATGAGATCGGCGAGATGGTGAAAGTTATTGGGGTTGGCACCACCGGATCGGGAAGATATTTGATCGGTGATTTTGTCGGTGCCGATATTGTCAAAAATGAAATAACAGCTCAGGCAACTGCGGCGATAGATATTGATTCCAACGTTGATACAATTTTTGAGATCGGCGGGCAGGATTCCAAATATATCTCACTGCAAAATAAAACCGTGATTGATTTTGAGATGAATAAAGCCTGTGCCGCCGGAACCGGATCATTTCTCCAGGAGCAGGCCGAAAAGCTGGAAATCAATATTGAAAAGGAATTTGGGGATAGAGCACTTTCGGCTGAATGTCCGGTTGGATGCGGCGAGCGCTGCACGGTGTTTATGGAATCGGATCTGGTTAGTCATCAAAGACGAGGCGCCAAAACCGATGATATTGTAGCCGGGTTGGCCTACTCTATTGTCTCAAATTATTTAACCAAAGTAGTCGGCGACAGAAAAATAGGTGATAATATATTTTTTCAGGGTGGGGTTGCCTGGAATCGCGGTGTTGTGGCAGCTTTCGAAAAAATGATCGGAAAAAAAGTAACGGTTCCTCCACACCATGATATTACCGGCGCTATCGGCACCGCTCTTCTGGCGATGGAGACAGATACCGGGGGAGAAACTAATTTTCGAGGCTTTGATCTGTCAAAAAGAGAGTATTCGGTTAGTAGCTTCACTTGCGAGGATTGCGATAATCAATGCGAAATCCGGAAAGTGGACCTTGAGAATGAGGAGCCGCTTTATTATGGAAGCCGTTGTGAAAAATATGACATAAAAGAAAAATCTGATGTTATTGAAACAATAGATTATTTCCAACTTCGCCAGCAGTATTTATTAAAGCGGTATATCGATGTCGATTCAAAGACTCTTACCAGGGGCCGGGTCGGTTTTCCGCGGATTCTTCATTTTTTTGAGCATTATCCTTTCTGGAAAGCAATATTTGAATCTCTCGGTTTCAAAGTTGTTAATAGCGATATTTCTAATCAGGAGATCGTAGAATCTGCTCTTGAAAGGTTCTCGGCCGAAACCTGTTTTCCGATAAAATTGGCTTATGGGCATATTCAAAATCTAATTGAAAAAAAGGTTGATTATATATTTCTTCCCAGTCTAACCCGCTTTACCGAGGGAGATAGCCCCGAGGAAGGCAGTTCGATCTGTTTATATGTCCAGTCTATTTCAAGTTCGATTCAGGCACGATTTAATTTTGAAAAAACTGGTATTAAATTCATTGGCGATCCGATTCACCTGCAACAGAATAGCACACTGATGCACAGACAGATGCGACAATTAGCTAAAGCATTACATGTATCAGATAATAAAATGAAAACTGCCATTGATAAAGGATTTAAAGCATATAGTCTGTTTACAGATAATTTGCTTCGAACCGGCAAGGAGTTTTTGAAAAATCTTCAGCCGGACGAAAAATGTTTGGTTGTTGTCAGTCGACCATATAATGGCTTTGATCGCCGTTTATCTCTTGAGATTCCTCAGAAAATCAGAAAGATGGGAATAAAGGTTATTCATATAGATTTTCTTTCGCTCGATATTCATCACAACGATTTAGCCTCAATGTATTGGTTATATGGCAGAAAAATTCTTTCATCGGCAAATATAATCAGAAATCATCCCAATTTGTATGCTGTCTTTTTAACTTCGTTTGGTTGCGGTCCCGATTCGTTTATTACTCATTTCTTCAGAAAAAGTATGTCCGGGAAGCCATATCTGCAGCTCGAACTTGATGAACATTCGGCCGATACCGGAATGATAACGCGGCTAGAGGCATTTTTGGATTCATTAAGATTCTATGATTACAAAGAACCGATTACCGAATATTCCCCGGCGAAAAAGCGTTTCAAGGCCGACAATAAGATATTATATATTCCCAAGATGTGTGATCATGCCTATGCAGTCAGAGCTGCCTTTGAAAGATGTGGAATGAATGCAGTGGTGATGGATGATCCTGATGAACAAAGCCTGTTTTATGGTAAAAAATTTACATCGGGAAAGGAATGTTTTCCTTGCGTTGTCACTACCGGAGATATGATTCGGCAGATAAATTCCAAAGGTTTTGATCCTGACCGGGCTGTATTTTTTATGCCGGGCGCTAATGGCCCCTGCCGCTTTGGACTATATAGTCAGTTGCACCGAGTTATCCTCGATGAATTGGGACACAAGGATATCCCTATTTATTCGCCCAATTCCAGGACATCCTATGGAGATTTTGCCTTAGAGAAGACCGATTTTCGTAGGGTCGCATGGAAAGGCTCGGTGTTTGTCGATTGCATTATTAAGGGACTTTTAAAGGTCAGACCTTATGAAATCGAGAATGGTCAGGCTGAAGAAGTCTATAATAAATACCTGAAAAAGATTGAAGATGTTATTGTAAATAATAACAGTATTCGGGAGTTGGCTGAGGAAGCTGGTCAGGCATTTAGGAATATTCCTGTTAAGAAATCAGTAAAGCCGATAATTGGGCTTGTTGGCGAAATTTACCTGCGTAATAACAGATATTCTAACAATCGTTTAATAGAAAAGCTTGAAGCGCTTGGATGCGAAGTCAGGATAGCTGTTTTTACCGAGTGGATCAACTATACGACCCTGACTTATCGCCTCGATTCCATTAATTACCGTCGCATTAAAGGGGTGATTGGCTCGATAATTCAGGGATATATTCAGCATCGGGATGAACATAAAATTGCCGGGAGGTTTGCCAAAACTTTCCCCATCGATGATGAACTGGCCATCGAAAAAATATTACAAAATGCGCAACCTTATCTGCCGGTCGAAGTTAGGGGTGAGGCAGCCCTTTCGATCGGTAAGGCGATTGATTTTGTCGGCAAAGGTGCTACCGGCATTGTCAACTGTATGCCTTTTAATTGTATGCCGGGAACCATTGTTAGTTCTTTATCGTCCAAAATCGCCGATGATCTGGGTGGTGTTCCCTGGTTGAATATCAGCTATGAAGGACTTCAGGATACAGGGGAGGAAACCAAACTGGAAGCTTTTGTTGATCAGGTCAAAAGTAATTTTTATCTTCAAAAAAAAGCAAAAATTATTTAGTATATAAGTAAATGAGAAAAACTTATGATAACAATTGGGAACATTTGTTAATAAGCCTTTGTTTAAGCTGGCAAATAGTTTATTAACAAGATTAGGAGAAATAACTATGAGTAAGCCGATCGAAGTAACAGATGATAGTTTTGAACAGGAAGTGTTAAAATCAGAAACACCAGTGGTGGTTGATTTCTGGGCGCCGTGGTGCGGCCCATGCAAAATGATTTCCCCTATTTTGGAAGAGATCGCCGAAGAATACGATGGCAAGATTAAAATTGCCAAAGTTGATGTTGACACTCATTCAAAGATTGCCGGACAGTATAAAGTGATGTCTATTCCGGCGCTGTTCTTTTTCAAAAATGGCGAATTGGTTGATCAGGTGATTGGAGCCTTACCAAAGGCACAATTGGTAGATAAAGTATCAAAAATACTATAGGTTTTGTTCCTCATAGCTGCCGCTGATCTGATGAATTAGCGGCAGTGTTTTTTTGAAGTAAACCTTTTGTTAAAAACAAAGGATATTTTTATGGATTTATCTGACATCTTAATACTCGGACTGTTTTTAGGGATTTGGCTTTTCCTTACCAGAGTTATTTTTCCCAAAATCGGAATAAACACCTGAGGAGTTAATAATAGCCAATCTCCGTCGGAGATTGATAAGGACAAAAATTCAGCTAAATTGTCTGAATAGTTTGGATCTATTTATTGTATAAAATCTGAACAGATATGATGGAGCCATTGGCATAGATTTTTGTGTTTAGCAGACCGAGTCAAATGCCGATAGATAGATTAATGAGGTATTATCAAAATCAGCAAAGCGGAACCGGCGGTATGGGCGGTTTTCAGATTGGTCCCGGCTCACTCAGTCCGGTAATAAAATACCTGCTTATTGTAAATGGGATATTCTTTGTTATTCAGGGTTTATCATCGTTTGAATTAACCAGATATTTGGGACTGACTCCGGCACTGTTTTTCAGCGAATTCCCAAATTTGCTGTTTCAGCCTGTTACTTATATGTTTATGCATGGAGGTTTTTTTCATCTTCTGTTTAATATGTTTGCCCTCTGGATGTTTGGAACCGAAATAGAAAACAGCTGGGGCGGTAATAAATTTTTCAGATATTACATGTACTGTGGATTAGGCGGCGCTTTTTTATCTTTGATATTTAACTACAATATGACAACTCCTATCGTCGGTGCATCTGGTGCCATCTATGGAATTTTGGCCGCTTATTGGCTATTGTTTCCAGATAGATATCTTTTAATATTTTTTGTTTTTCCGATGAAAGTCCGCTGGGCGATTCCATTGTTTGGATTAATTAACTTTGTTGCGGCCGGTCCAAATGTGGCCCATCTGGCTCATCTGGGTGGTGCCCTTGTTGGATTTATTTATTTGAAATCCGACTGGCGTTGGAGCGTTCTGGGAAATCGATTTAAAAACTTGCGCCATAAACAAAAAAACGCTAAACTTGAAAAAAATAGGCACCAAGCTGAAGAGGTTATGCAAAAGGTTGATCGGATTCTGGATAAGATAAATGAAGTTGGTTTTGAAAAAATCTCCAAAGAAGATCGAATATTTCTGGAAGAGGCGAGTGAGATTTTATCAAAGAAGGACAAATAAAGTAAGGTAGCCATCCTATGCGAAAGAAAATTCTTATTGCCGAAAAATCAGATGCTATCAGGAATATTGCCGAATCTTTGTTACATCAGCATGGTTATGACGTTATCTCGTCGGCAACTGCCGATAAAGCCAAAGAGCTTATCATTACCTCTGAACCAAATATGGTGATTATTGACTCGGGTTTGAAAGATCAAAACGGTTCCTATTTATATGATTTATTGGAAGAATCGGAACAGACCGCCTCAATTCCGCTATTAATTATTACGGATTCTAACGAAGCGGATTTATCATATCCTCCTGAAGTTCTCCTTTCCAGACCTTTTGAAACCGATGATTTACTTGAAAAAGTTAAATTATTTATTGGCTCGGGAAATGAGCAAAAACCGGCAGAAACAATTGCCGAGGTGGATCCTTTCTCGGTCGGCAATATAGATGATGATTTTCTTGATGCCGCACTTGGTATTGATGAGATTGATGTTGAATCATCGGAAGTGATGGATAAAACAACTATCACTGAGCGGGCCAGACAAAAACATAGAAACAAGGATAATACTGATATTGGCATTGGTCATAAGAGTGAATCTGAATCTGATGAAGATGATTCCGGAAAAGTTGAATCATTACTGATCAGGGAAGATGGGTCAGAACATAAAATCCCTGAAAGAGATGAATTTCCTGATTTGTCAGCTTCATCAAAAATAGAGATAACATCCAATCAGTTTGGTGTCGATGATCCAAAAGTTCCGGCTGCATCAGAAAAGCCAGATAGTAAAAAATCGGATGATCATGATTATGACTGGTTTATCAATGAAATGAAAAAAGATACCAGCGGTATTAAATTTGATAAGACAAGTAGTGATACCGGCTCTCAAAAAATTCAGACAACTGATTCATCTGAAGGCTTAAATCCAATCATGCCGCTGAAAAATAAGGAATTGCCTGCTAAGCCTGAGATAAAAGCTGGCGGTGTTGATAAGTTTATATCGGAATTCAAACAAGAGATGAAACAATTGTCTCCTGACTCCACTAAACCCCCAAGTTTTTCGAAGTCTGATAAAACAAATACTGGGGCAGAGATAGAGCTGGAAATAAATCAATTGACCGATTTTATTGCCCAGAAAATAGTTGATCAGCTTACGGCAAAAATCAACAAAGAAGATATAAGCAGACTTATCAAGGAATACCTGCCGCAGCTTAAAGGCGCCAAAAGCAGCCAGAAATAAATAGGTGGCGCGGGAACAATTTTATCATCATAATGTTCAATAATAATATATTGAAGGAGTTTTTGTGTTTGAAAGCAGCGTAAGTTATTTGGGAGCATTTTTGGCGGGTGGACTTTCATTTGTATCACCATGTGTACTGCCTTTAATACCAGGTTATATTTCTTTTATATCCGGCGTTTCGCTTGAGGAATTGACCGACAAAGATAAGGCTCAAAAACATCTCTCAAAAGTTCTTTGGAATACAATATTTTTTGTAATTGGTTTCTCACTTGTCTTTATTGCGCTGGGAGCATCGGCTTCGTTTATTGGTCAGTGGTTATTAAATAATCTGAAAATATTCAATTATGTCGGTGGTGCCTTAATATTTCTTTTTGGAATTCATGTCACCGGTTTAATTCGTATTAAAGCACTTAACTATGAAAAAAGATTTCATTCGGGAGAGAAGAAATTTGGCCTTTTGGGTTCGGTTGTTATCGGGATGGCTTTCGCTTTTGGCTGGACGCCATGTATTGGTCCTATTCTTGGCTCGATTCTAACTTTGGCTGCAAATCAGAATACGGTTGGTGAAGGAATCCTCTTATTAGTATTTTATTCAGCCGGATTGGGAATACCATTCATATTAACGGCATTGTTATTTAATTTCCTGATAGGCTTCTTTGGTTTTGTTAAACGACATTTCCGTGCTGTGGAACTGATGTCCGGCGGACTGCTGATGCTAATTGGCGTTCTGGTTTTCTTTAGCCTGCTCGCGCCTATTGCCAATTATCTTCTGGAGCTGTTTCCATCTCTCAACGTCGGGTAAGAAGTTATAGTTTAATCATTAGATTTTGTATCTAAAAAGAAAACTGTTTTTTAAAAAAATATGCCCTGACCACTTGACCGCTCGAGTGGCCTTTCTTATATTAGTCAAAAGTTAAGATTATAATTCGGCGGCAACTAAAGATTATGTCCGAAAAACAAAACAATAAGAAAAACGATACAGTTCTGGCCCTATGTATTCAGGAAATATCTGAGGATGGTTCGGAACTAAATATCGGCGATAATTTCAGCATCGAAGATGTCAGGTATTTACATCAGGCATTTGTGGCTGATACGCTGGTTAATATATTGGGAATAAAAGAAATTGATGTTCATCTTTTTTATGGTGAGTTTCCAGGTACCCGGAAATCAGTAACGACCATCCTTGATTACCTCCGCACCAAACTTAAAGGAAAAAAAGCGAGTAATCTGAACAATGGTTTAAAGATCACTGCACTTCCGGCGGAGCGGTGGGGGATAAAGATGGAGAAGGTCTTTAAAAAATGTTTTGACGATGGTTACAAACATGTTCTTTTAATAGGCAGTCGAACTCCAACTTTAAAAGAAAGTTCGATTAAGACAGCAATAAAACTTCTTCAGAAATCTGATGCAGTCTTTGGTCCATCGGTTGAGGGACGGTACTATCTGATCGGATTATCCGATGGATATCATGTTGAACTGTCGGCCCATGACTGGCGCTCACCCAATATATATTCTGAGGTTGCCGGATGTTTCCGCGAACAAGGATTAACCTGGTCGGAACTTGAGTTATGGTATGCTGTGGAACATCCCGAAGATCTCGAATATCTGGTGCGTGATATAAATCAATATCGCCTTGAAGGTGATGAAATTTCTGCCCGGGAAACCGAGATGGTTCTCCAAAGAGTAGCCGAAAGGCAGCCGGATTGAAACAGAGACAACTACAGCGGCTGACAACCAGAGATATTCAGCAAGTTGTTCCTGATAAAATCGATACGATTTTGCTTCCGGTTGGAACGGTTGAGGCGCATGGTGCCGCCGCATTAGGAACCGATAATTTTATACCGGAATCGCTGGCGGAACATCTGGCAGATAAAATCAATGCTTTAATTGCACCAACTGTTAATTATGGAATTACCAAATCGCTTTATGGTCATCCCGGTTCAATCACGGTTGAGACCGATAACTTCATCAAATATGTGCAGGATATCCTAAAATCATTTAGTGATAATAAATTTGCCAGAGTAATTGTTCTCAATGGTCATGGCGGAAATGACAAAGCATTGGGTGAAATTGCTCTTAGATTTCACAGGCAGACACTTACAAAAATAGCAGTAATCAATTGGTGGGATATTTGCCGCGAATTGACTCAAGAATTTTTTGGCGAACATGGCGGGCATGGCGCAAATGATGAAGCATCAATGGTTCAGGCGGTTGATGAGTCGTTGGTGAATAAATCATTATATGACGATGATATGGCATATTTTTATCAGCCGGGCGCCAAAATTTATCCGATTCCGGGCTCGATTTTGTTATACAAAGAGAATGAGGGTATCCCGGAATACGATGCCGCTAAGGCGAAACAGTATCAGGCGAAAGTCTTTGCCAAAATGGAAGAATTTCTTAAGCTGATATTAAATCGCTGGGAAAAGATATAGATATTTATTCTATTTGCCCGACTCTTGACTAATTACAGTTCTATTGTTAGTCCAGCATGTAGTACTAATCTGTTCAGATTTGAAATCTCTTTCGTCGTGTATCTTTGAACGACCAAAGCACCTCCGCCTAATTTGATGCGATAACTTTCAATATCATTGGAATAATTTGTGTAAGTGTATTTTGCTTCGATAGATGTAAATAATTTAGGTGCTATTGGATATTTAAATCCTCCGCGAATATTAAAACCTAATGCATATATTTTGGTTTCATCAAAAGATAATAAACTACCAGAATTACCTAAAATATGATAACCAATTCCGAAACCGACAAAAGGTTCGAATTTTCCTCTAGTGGTTTTGAAAAGGATTGATTCCTCATACGAGAAATTATAACAATGATCATAATTCGATGGTTTTTCTGAAAGAGATTCTCTATTTAGGTAAAAATCATCCCAATAAGTATCCCTTGTTGATGTTGATAATTCATTGTCAAAATAAAAACCGCTGATTTCAGACCTTATGACCAAAAAGTTAATTGGTGAATAATCATAATAAAGGTTAATACCAAAATCACTATTTAGATTTCCATTTACGTTTAAAACAGATATCCCAAAACCAACCTCATGTGAGGCAGCAATACAGACATGAGGCAGCAACATCGTAAACAGTAAAATTAAGGCAATAGTTGTTATTTTCATTTATGCCCTATAATCTAAAAGATATTCCCGCGTTTATGACAAATCTATTCATATTTATTACTCTATCAGGGAAAAAGGTCGAGCCAGTGACATTATATCCATCTGAGACGGAAGTATCAGAATATCTAATGTTGTTGTCATCAGCCGTATAATTAAAAAATATCTGTTTTACTTCGAGATAGGAAGACCATTTGCCAGTCATCGGATATTTAATCCCGCCACAAAGATTTAATCCGAATGTATATTTTGAAGATTTACTAAAAAAGTAGTAGACATCGGCAAGTTTTGTCGAATAAATTCCTATCCCAATTCCTGCGTATGGTTCAAATGTCCCCTTGTTAATTCTATATAAGATTGATTTTTCAAGAGATAGAATGAGGAATTTATCCTTAAGAATAGGTTTTTCTGAAATAGTTCCTCTATTAAGGTAAAATGCATTCGAATAGGTATCTCGAGTGCCAATTCCTGCTTTTGAAATTAAACCGCTGATTGATGTTCTTAATACCAAATAATTATTTGGACGAAAATCATAATGTATATTAAATCCGAAATCTGTTTTAAAATTGTCATTTTCCGTTAAAATATATGATCCAATACCTAATTCGTGAGAAGCTCCACCGGCATAACTATTCAGTGATAACAAAATTATTGTAATTATTAAAATTAATAATGATTTCATAAAAACGCTTTCACAAATCATATTTATGTATTTAAATTACTCAAAAAGCCAGAAATGTCAATAGAAAATAAAGGCGTCCAGTTGGACGCCTTTATTTTTATGTCAGTATAACTTTTAAATCTTTAAAATCTATATGCGGCAGTTAAAAATAATCTATTGTATGAGATTTCTTCGTCAACAATGAGATTATGATCCCCCAAATAAATAATATCATCTGGATTGGATTCATCATACATTTCGGAGTAAAAGAAATCAGAATTGCGTTCGTATGAACCATGCACAAATGCGACATCGATAGTCATCACCTGATCCACCAAAATACCAAGACCAAATGTGAAACCATTTCGATTATTATTTACGAAACTGTTTTTAATTGGCAACGGATCGCTAAAATATCCGGCTCTTGCCGATAAGCCAAGTTCAGGAAATACATATTCGCCACCGAGGCGAAATCTGACCACATCAATATAATACGATTTTATATTATCATTATAAATTTCCATATTGGGATTGTCGCCATATTCAAGCTGACTCCAGTCGGTGTAATCAAAATCAGCCATCAAAGATGTATTGTTGAATTGAGCCGAAATACCACCCGATAGTACAAACGGTTTTTTGACTTCATACTCGGTATAATCAGAATATGAAAAAAGGGCATTATTAATTATTTCATATCCATTGTATTCTTCTTCAACATTTAAGGTCAGTGGCGTTTCCACCGCTATTCCCAATGCAAGAGCATAGTTTAACCGAATCGAAAGGCCCATTTTTAAATTATAGCCAAGATATGTATCAACAATAAGATCCTCAGCTTGATATGAAAGCACATCAAGCGAATCAAGGGCGTATTCCCAGTTGTAGTTATGCTTACCGGTATATAAATACAAGGCTCCGCCAAATGCTATTCTGGGGGATAAATCGATTCCTATCCCTGCGCCCCATTGAGTTAATGCGCCCGACTGGAACTCATTACCAAGTGCAATAATATCTCCGGCCGCCGAGGTGTCGATATGATTTAATCTGAAAAGCCGGTCAAAACTAACGCCTTTTGTCATCCCAACGCTAACTACCATCGAACCACGATAAGTCGGATAAGGGATGGTAAGTATCGCAGAATTGATCCGAGTATTTGTTTTTGAGTTTTCAGCAGAATTCAGAGCCGGCAGATAACCACCGAAGCGGGGAGAGAGTGTACTATCCCGTGGAACTGCTCCGCTGTAATCGACTTCTCTTCTGATCGGCCGCACTGATGATTTGTTTGTATACTTTTGATTTGACAATCCAAAATTAAATTCAATCCGAGGGATTCTGGCCAGATTGGCCGGGTTATAAAATAGTGCGGCACCATCGATCGCCATAATACCTGCTCCACCCATCGCCATCTGGCGGGCGCCATATCCAAAGAAATTCCCGGCGGTGATCTCTTCGACCTGTTCGATATATTCAGCGGAAGAAACAGAGGTTATTAAAACAAAACAAATCAAAATCTTAATGGCCAATTGGATTGGTTGTTTCATCGCGATCTTCCTCCGCCTCTCCGGGGTGCTTTTTTATCTTCTTTTTTCTTCTCTTCTTCTTTTGTTTCTTTGACTTTCGTGTTATCGGGATTGTCAGCAGGTTGTTTCCCCTGGTCGGATGGTGTACTGGTAGAGCCGCTGGCACCTGTGTTTCCACTGCTACCGCCTGAACGACTAATATTGGTTGTCCCAACTGAATAAGGCGGTCTGAGAGTATCGCGACGCTCTACTTTTTTCCCGCTCGTTGAACGAAGTGAGGGACTATCATCTTCTATTTTTTGCGTGTGTTGATTATTGTTGTCATACCAATAATTGTCCCACCACCAGGGGTAAGCATAGTACTGGCCCCAGCGTGGATTGGACCACCAATAATCGGGATAATTTCCATAAAAGTACCCATAAGGGTATTCATGATAGTCGGCATGACACCCGAGGCAATCGGCCTGATAATCTTCGGCAGTATAGTTAGTTTCAGAGGCGGGATGCTGGAGGATCGTATAACAACCGGAAATCATCAGAGTGAGGAATATGATTGACAATGTCAGCGTGATTATTTTACTCATATTTATTATACACCTCCAGAATTATTTCTTTCTAAAAATACTCAACATAGGTAAAACGTAAGCCACGGCTAAATGATGTGACATTTGCTTCTTCGCGATTATTCAGAAGATTCTTAAAAACCGCTTCAAGTTCAAGATTTTCAGAATAAAGCCATTTTATACTCAAATTAAGATAACCGCGACCCCGGCCATAGCCATTACTTCCTTTATCGTCATTAAGGGCCATATCATATTCGGCAATAATGGCGACATCATTATTAAACTGCGTATCTATCCCAAAAAAGAATGACGGCTCGTTATCGCCATCGTCATCTTCCATTGTGAAGTTAACCCCAAAATGACCGCCGAGAGATAGGTTATACAAATAAAGCGACCTAGTTGCAGCCACGTAAATTCCTTTGGATTTTTAAACATAACGTTTCTGCTCATCGTTATATGAGCCATACCCCTGAGAAACAAAACCGACCGCGATGGCTGGCAGATAATACGCCTCATCAATCAGGCGTAATTTAACATTAAATTCAATATTAGGATTCCAATTCGCTCCGGTATTGGCAATAATCGCATCGGCTCCATAAGATATCCCCAACATGAATCGACCTGAGAGGCCGATACTTGTTCCACCGATAATGCCGCCATTGGGAAAGACCCTCAATGATATATCAAAGCAACCCCGGGGGAGAGTCCAGGCGGTCGGGGCATCAATTAAACTGCGGGGCTGAATGCCAAAATACGATTCTGTTTCATCTTCCTGACAATAGATTGGACCAGCGGCCAGCAACAGCAATGAAGCAATAAGAATTATCGATTTAATACCTAATCTCATTTTATCCTCCTTGATAGTTTTAGTCGATAATAATCCTCAAAAAAACCGTAATCAATATAAAACTACCATTCATGTCATATAATACAACGCAATTACTGTTCCAAAATTGAACATTTCTTAATAAGCTGAAATATAACGGCTTGTACAATATTATAATAAACTAAGCGCACAATAATTGTTCTGGAATATTAGTCTATGCACTTTATCTATTCGTCCCAAAACTCATGGAATATTATCTCTTCCATCGGTTTGCGGGATTTCGCCGTTGGCGATTCATCAGGGTATCCCAGGGTCATAAATCCAACCAGTAAATTATCTTTGGGGATTTTCAAATAATGCATCGCTTCATCATATTTGAATGATCCTATCCAACAGGTTCCCAGCGATTGATCAACCGCCGCCAACGATATCTGGGTGAGAGCGATCGATAAATCAATATCTGATGCCGGTCGGCCATTACCCATTCTGTAATTGGTGTCAACCGCTACCCCAGCCAGAATAACCGGGGCGTCAGCAGCCCATTTATTCCCAGTGCATAACTCGGCGATCTTTTTCCTGTTTGCCGCATCCTGAATAATAATAAATCGCCAGGGCTGACGATTAGTGGCTGATTGCGCCAGTCGCGCCGCTTCCAGAATTTTTAACAGTTTTTCCTCTGGGATCGGTTCATTTTTGTAGGCGCGAATAGAACGTCTTTTAATTAAAATATCATATAATTCCATAATTAGTTTTTTAACCTTTGGAATTAATATATTCTAGCAATAGGCTACTTAACTTCTTTGTGATTGATCCTGATTTGTAAAGATATGTCTTGTTGTTACTTATGAGAGACACTGGAATAATTAGTTTAAGTGAAGAGCTAACGAAAACCTCGTCGGCTTTTAATAGGGTACTCAGTCTTGTTCTTTTTTCGAAAATTGGAATATTATTTAATTTCGCAATTTCAATAGTATGCTTCCTAATCATTCCTTCCAGACAACCGGCGTCAAGCGGCGGCGTGTATAAAATTCCGTTTTTTACCCAGAAGATATTGGCCGATGTTGTCTCGGCAATATAACCATTGCGGGCGAGAAGGATCGCATCATCATATTTTGAAGAATAGGCATGTTTCCGCGAGGTCATTTCAATTATAAAGGAAAGCGTTTTGACATTTCTAAAAGGTGAGGCATGGTCGATTCTATAAGGAGAGACTATCAATCGAAATGGAGAAGTCGGTATATTGTAATCGGTAACAATAATAATAACCCGAGGACGGCCAGATTTTCCGGCCCAAAACGATGATTCTCCGG
>DAOUVS010000314.1 GCA_030667525.1 Candidatus Zixiibacteriota bacterium
ACATTGTCGAAACCGCAGGGGATTTCGACCGACTCAAAGCGTCAGGAGCGCCGGGCATTTAACTGTCGGGTGCGGCGACCCGACAGCACAGTTCTAGGTCAACGCTCCCCGAGGGTTGACATTTTATTTCGTCAAGCCCCTGAGGGCCTTGACCTACTTAATTTTTGGAAAGAATTGGTAACAGATAAGTGCCGGTGGCACCAAAAAAATAGGGAAGCCCGTCTCCCCTCACGTTAACGGGCTTCCCTTGCCTCGAGAAAAGAACGTATCACCTTGGATGGCAATACTAAGAACGCCGAACAACAAAGGAAATTTGCTTTATATATTTATTAACTATCAACCATGCCAAAGGTATAGCAAGAGAAGTGCCAGAACATTATCAGGCCAAACGCACGTGATTTATCTGATTGATTTTTAACTACTTACAGGGAAAATAAAAACTGTGGATATAAATTGGAATTACTCAAATTCGTATGATTATACGAGTCTGTTTATACGAAAAAAGCTAACTGCCTCAAAATCAATAGACTTATTGAAAATGACAATTTATACGGCAATCGTATGGATTTACGATTTGAGAGAACAAAATTTATCAGGAGCTCAGGTCACCTAACCTATAAGACTATAAAACTATCGTGTCGCTCCGTTTTGGTCCGGTGGAAACCAGCGCTATTCCAACATTGAGACTATCGGCCATGTAATTAACATATTTTTTGGCATTCTCCGGCAGGTCTTCAAATTTTGTCAATCCTGCGGTCGGTTTGTCCCATCCATCGAGTTCCTCATAGACCGGTTTGATATCCCAGAGGTCAGATAGATCAAGCGGGACCTCGGATAAAGTTTCGCCATTGAGTTTATAGCCGGTGCAGACCTTGATTTTATCGAAGCCATCGAGGACATCAAGTTTGGTAATCGCGATTTTATCGACCCCGTTTATCCGGCAGGCATGTTTCAATGAAACAATATCAAGCCATCCGCAACGACGCGGTCGTCCGGTGGTGGCACCATACTCACAACCGGCTTCACGAAGACGGTTACCGGAATCATCGACCAGTTCGGTTGGGAAAGGTCCGCCGCCGACTCTGGTAGTATAGGCCTTAACAATGCCGACGACTTCATCAATCATTTTCGGGCCGATTCCAAGTCCGGTCAGCGCCCCGCCAACAGTCGTATTCGATGAAGTCGCAAAAGGATAGGTTCCCAGATCGATATCAAGCATCGCACCCTGAGCACCTTCGTATAGAATTGATTTTCCGGCTTTATGATGGTTCTCAAGATCAATTGAAACATTAGTTATACATGGTTTAAAAATCGGGGCCAGTTTTATCATGTCGTCATATATTTTTTCAAGATTGGCCCGATCATCATCGGACCCGGTTAGATATTCGCCCTTTATTTTTTTCTGATACTCCAGTTTTTTCTTTAATCTTTCCGGGGCATACAGGTCGGCCATCCTGACTCCACAGCGACTGATTTTATCACGATAGGCCGGTCCAATACCACGAAGAGTTGTTCCGATGCCATCACCGCCCCGCTTTTTTTCTTCGATTTCATCTATCAGCTTATGGTACGGCATCACCAGATTGGCGGCCGATGAAATAAACAGGCGATCCTTAGTGCTGATCCCCTCGGATTTAAGTGCCTCAAGTTCCTCCATTATCCCGAACAGATCAAGAACAACTCCATTACCGATATAGCAAATCTTATCTTCGTGGGTCACACCGGATGGTATCAGATGAAGAATCAGTTTTTTATCTTTGGTGATAATTGTGTGTCCGGCGTTGGCGCCACCTTGAAAACGGGCGATAACATCGGCTTTTTCGGCCAACATGTCAACGACCTTGCCCTTGCCTTCGTCACCCCACTGGCATCCGACCACAATTGTGTTCTTACTCATCTATCTATCTCCCAAAAATTATTAATTTCATTTTGCAGTAACCGTATCGTTGATCCATTTCCAGAGTTCTTTGCGACCAATCCCTGACAACGATGAAAAGGGAATCGGTTCAATTCCATAATCCTTTTTGATAACTCTGACTTTTTCCATCAATTTGCTCTTACTCAATTTATCAGCTTTTGTAAGCGCAACTGTAAATTCTATTTTTTCTGTTTGAAGCCAGTTAAGAAGCATCAAATCATCATCATTGGGATCGCGACGGCAATCGAGTAAAAGTATCAGACCGTTCAAATTCTTTCGTGCCTGAAAATAAGACTCGACCATCCGGCCCCACTCATTTCTATCTTTCTTCGAAGCTTTGGCAAAACCGTAGCCTGGAAGATCAACAAAATAGTATGCCTCATTTATCAGGAAAAAATTTATCAGTCTGGTCCGCCCCGGTGTTTTTGAAGTTTTGGCTAACTTCTTCTGGTTGACCAGTCGATTGAGAAGAGTTGATTTGCCGACATTGGACCGCCCGGCGAAAGCTATCTGAGCCAGACCGTCGGATGGAATTTTCCCAACATCTTTATAGGAACAAAAAAAAACCGCGTTTACTGTCATTTTTATTAATACGTAATTTATTTAAG
>DAOUVS010000220.1 GCA_030667525.1 Candidatus Zixiibacteriota bacterium
GAGAATTTTGAAATGCGTATGCGCGGCGGGATGCCCCGGGCTAATGCTGTCCAGTATGTGCACGAGAAACATAATGTTAATCTTCTCGCCTGTATCTGCGCTATCGACAAAGCAACGTTGCCACCCTTGATGGAATACTGGGTTCCGGAAGTAGAGGTCGGTGCCGTTCATGAACTGGTTGGTAATGCTCTGGTGATGAAGGGTGAGAAAAAAGACCGCACCGATTTGCGCGGCGAACCATTCGTTGGCACTGAAACTGCCGGAAAGGAGGAAGAAGCAAATGTATGATACCGGTAAAATAATTCTCGGAATTCTGATCTTCCTGGTCCTGGCCACCAGTCCTTTCTGGTACAGCAAGGCGACCGGGCAGGCAGATTATCTTCCCGATCCGGTTATCCTGACCAAGGATATGCCAGGAAAAGATGTCTGTGTGATGCCGACCGATTATATGCGGTCATCGCATATGGACCTTCTTAATGATTGGCGGAACTCAGTAGTGCGGGATGGCGAGCGCAAATTTGTATCGCCCAATGGACATGAATATAAAAAGAGCCTGTCTAATACCTGTATGAACTGTCACTCGAACAAAGCAGAGTTCTGCGACAAGTGTCATAATTATATGGCCGTGGACGATCAAACCTGCTGGAGTTGTCATGTTGAGCCAAAGGAGGAGTTGTAATGGGAATAGATAGACGTAAATTCCTGACTATTGCCGGCCTGACAACCCTTACTACGCTTGGGAAAACGGTTCTCGGTAGTTCCCCTGCGGGACATGATCCAATTGAAACCGGCTCCCAAGCTGTCAAGAGACTTGCGATGGTTATTGACATGGTGAAATGTCGGCAAAATGAAGGATGTACCGAGTGCACCAAAATCTGCCACAAGATTCACAATGTACCGGACATCGGGAATGCAAAAGAAGAAATAAAGTGGATTTGGAAAGAGAATTTTGAAGCTGCTTTTCCCAATCAGCATCATGACCTTCTTGAAGATAATATCAAGAACAGTCCTGCAGTAGTTCTATGTAATCATTGCGATGTTCCTCCTTGTGTTAAGGTTTGCCCGACCGGATCAACCTGGCAGCGTGAGGATGGAATTATCATGATGGACATGCACCGCTGTATCGGTTGCCGATATTGTGTCGCCGGATGTCCCTACGGTTCACGTAGCTTCAATTTCCGCGATCCTCGTCCACATATTGATGAGATGAACCCGGAATATCCGACCAGGTCCAAAGGAGTTGTGGAAAAATGTAATTTCTGCGCCGAACGTCTGGTCGACGGACTTCTTCCGGCCTGCGTAGATATCTGCCCGGAGAAGGCTTTGACTTTTGGAAATATTAATGATCCCGAATCGGAAATCAGGCAGATTTTAAAATCCCGCCATTCTATTCGCAGAAAACCGATTTTGGGTACTAACCCTCAAATTTATTACTTAGTGTGAGGTACCTATGTTAGAAAAGGCATTAACTGGTGATAAAAGATATTGGGGGTGGATCGCCTTTGTGCTGATAATGATCGGCGCCGGAGCCATAGCCTACCTCCGACAATTGGATCAAGGTCTGACCGTTACCGGGCTAAGCCGTGATGTATCATGGGGCTTTTATATTGCCCAATTCACTTTTTTGGTTGGTGTCGCCGCTTCGGCGGTGATGGTGGTTCTGCCTTATTATCTGCATAATTTTAAGGCATTCTCAAAGCTGACGATACTTGGAGAATTTTTAGCTGTCCCATCGGTTATCATGTGTATGCTCTTTATCGTCGTCGATATGGGTCAACCGTTCCGGGTGCAGAATGTAATGCTGTATCCATCCCTTAACTCACCAATGTTTTGGGATATGATGTCATTGAGCGGATATTTATTCCTCATTGTCGTGATAGGATATATGGTGCTTAGTTCCGAGAAAAAAGGAATTGCACCGCCAAAATGGCTCAAACCGTTTATCATTATCTCGATCCCCTGGGCGATCAGCATTCATACGGTAACGGCGTTTTTGTATTCTGGTCTGTCTGCACGGCCATTCTGGATGACGGCCGTTTTGGCACCACGCTTTTTGGCCTCGGCTTTTGCGGCCGGCCCTGCTTTGCTGATTTTGATTATTTTCCTAATGAGAAAGCTTACCCGCTTTGACGCTGGCAAAGATGCGATTCAGAAACTTGCTGTAATTGCAACTTATGCGATGTGTATCAACGTTTTCCTAGTGTTGATGGAGGTGTTCACAACTTTTTACAGCGGTATGCCGGAGCATATGCATCATTTTGAGTTCCTGTATGTCGGATTGCACGGGAATAATACGCTGGTACCGTGGATGTGGTTCTCATCGGCGCTGGCGGTGGTTGCATTGGTGCTATTGTTAACTCCGAAATTCCGCAAAACAGAAGTGATGCTCGGTTTTGCCTGTATCGCCGTTTTTGTATCTATCTGGATCGACAAAGGTCTCGGAATGATCGTCGCCGGATTTACGCCATCACAGATGGGTGAAGTGGTAGATTATTGGCCGACCTTAAATGAATTTATGGTTTCGATCATGGTTTGGGGTATAGGTCTTTTGATAATGTCACTTCTTTATAAGATTATTTTCACTGTCCGAGGCGAAACAGAACCGATCGTAGCAGCCAAAGAGGATAAGAAGGAGCTAACTGTTCCTTCCAATTAAAAGAATAGTGGAATAACATATTATATTTATTATAGGTTTGGGGTTGTCATTGGCAACCCCAAAATTATCTATGGCTGAAAATATAGACAATTTAAAGGTTATTATTATCGGTGGTGTCGCCGCCGGACCAAAAACCGGTGCGACTTTGGCGAGAAGAATGCCGAATGCCAAGATCACTCTTTTTCAAAAAGAGGATAATATATCTTACGGTACCTGCGGTTTACCTTATTATGCATCCGGAGATGTCGGCAGTTTTGATGAATTAACCAGAACATCATATGATGTTATAAGAAATGCCGATTTTTTTAGGCGCTCGAAAGGTTTTGATGTCGTCACCGGTGCCGAGGTTATCAAAATCGACCGGGATAAAAAAGAGGTAACGGTAAAGCTGCTAAAATCTGGTGAAGTTTCAAATTACAGCTATGATAAGTTAGTTCTTGCAGTTGGTGCGAGACCAACTCCTCCTCCATTTCCGGTAGCTGAATGTGATAATATCAGACCGTTTACCCGTCCTGAGGATGCTATCTATTTTAGAAAATCGGCCGAGCAGGGCCAGATAGATAAGGTCACCATTATTGGTGGCGGATTTATCGGATGCGAAATGGCCGAGGCGGTTGTTTCGATGTGGGGAATTGAAGCTGCCATTATAGAAAAAGAGAATCAACTTCTCCCCTATGTTCTCGATCCCGAGATGGCACAATTGGTCGAATTGGAAATAAAAAAACAGGGCGTTAAGATTCTATTAGGTCAGAGGGTGGAACAAGTCGCTTTGGATATCGAAGAAAAACCTGAGATAAAAACAATTGATGGCGATGAATTGGTGTCCGATTTTGTTTTCCTATGTCTGGGTGTAAGACCTGAGAAATCTCTTGCCGAAGATTGCGGTCTGAAAATCGGTGAGACTGGCGCTATTGCTGTCAATAAGATGATGCAGACATCCGACCCGGATATTTTTGCCGGAGGCGATTGTGTTGAGAATATTCATCAGTTGACCAAAGCAAAGGTTTATATGCCGATGGGTTCGCTGGCCAATCGGCATGGTCGGATAATAGCGGAAAATATAGCCGGAAATAATGTCAAGTTTCCGGGTGTGCTTGGTACGTTTTTGGTAAAAGTATTCGATCTGAATGTTGGCGCTGTTGGGTTAACAGAAAAAGTTGCGGAATCGGCCGGACTGAAAATTGATACGGTTCTCGGCAGTTTTGCAGACATACCTGATTTTTACCCTGAGGGCGGGACCTTTACATTAAAAATGGTATATGAAAAGAAAACTGAACGGCTACTCGGATTGCAGGCGGTCGGAACCGGTGATATCTGCCGACGGATTGACACTTTCTCATCACTTCTGCAGAAAAAAGGAACCGTAAACGACCTGCTTGATTTTGAGCATGGGTACGCACCGCCATATTCAGAGGCGGTCGATTCGTTGCATCATCTGGCCGGAATGGTCAAAGCAAAAGAAGCCGGATTTAATTTCGCCAAAGCGGAAGAGATCATGGAACTCGATTTAACCTGGCTGGATGTCAGGGAAGCCGACGAAATCAAATCTATTCCCTGGCCGTTTGTAGCTGAGGAGTACAATCAGGAGCTTATTCGTATACCTCTGAATGATCTTAAGGAGCGTCTCAAGGAACTTGATCCCCGGCATAAGATAATGATTCTCTGTCGGAGAGGACCCAGATCATATCAGGCTGCGGTTATTTTAAGAAAAGCCGGATATAAAAAAGTATTCATCGTCAGTGGCGGGACACAGGCGGTTTTATCTTAATTGGGAACTTTTTTGAAAATCTTAGGTCTGGTTTACGTAAACAGTTAGAGAAGGCTGGCAAAATAATGGTTAAAAACATGCTGACCCTTAAAATAAATGAGAATAATAACAGTTGATCTGGAGATAAAATATGCCAAATGAATATTTACCAATCGGATTGTCACTTAAGAAAAAACCATGTTTAATAGTTGGCGGCGGAAATGTTGCATTGCGCAAAATTGAGATTATGCTTAAATATGATTCTCAATTGACGATCATTGCTCCCAAACTGGAAGACAAAATAGAATATTACGCCGAACGCAAATTAATTAATATTGAAAAACGCGAATATATTGTTGGTGAGGCATCAAAATATGGTATTGTCATTGCCGCCAGCGATGACGCCGAGGTCAACAAAACGGTAGCCAATGATTGCAATAAAGCCGGGGTCCCAATTAATGTGGTTGATAGTCCCAGCCTGTGCGATTTTATATTCCCAGCAACGATTCTGCGGGATTGTTTGGCTATTTCGATTCTTTCAGATGGTAAGGCACCTTTTCTTTCTGGCCATTTGAGAATGATTCTGGAAGATATATTCCCTCAACATTGGAGCAAAATTGCAAAACAGGCAACTGAGTTTCGTAAAAAGGTTCATAAACGCTGGAAAGGTAAACC
>DAOUVS010000193.1 GCA_030667525.1 Candidatus Zixiibacteriota bacterium
AGAGATACATCGGAGGTCAAATATCTGTATCTGTCAAACGGTTTTCTTGGCGTCCAGGTGATGGAGCTTTTTGAACCGATTCTGCCAGATTCAAATGCGATGATTATCATATCGATTCATGAGGGACGGCAATTTTTATATGATAACATAGCAGTCGAAGGTGATCATAACAAGGAATTCGATAGGAGATTTGGGAATATCGCCGATCAGTTTAAAAAGGGCAAACCGGTAGACCCCTTTAAATTGAAGCAGGCGGCATATGATATAAAATCGGTTTTGGCTAATGAAGGTTTTCCATACGCCTTTATTGAATACCGTATTGACACCCTTCCTGATACAAATATTACTGATGTAACATTTAATGTTCTGGCTGATTCGTTAGTGCACTTTGGAAATGTTATAATTAATGGTGCCGAAAAATTTGATACTCTGCTGGTAAAAAGAGAAATCAGTTTCAAGCCGGGCAATAAATATCGCCGTGAAGATATTATCAAAACCCAAAAGCATCTGCTTGAGACCGGATACTATCTGACCCTTTATCTTTCGAGCGTTCTGGCTGACACATCCGATAATGTTAATCGTCTCAAACCTGATTTTGTTTTAAGTCTTCGTGAGAAGAAAACGCATTTTGTATCATTAAAAACCGGTGCGGCACAAGATTCATTAAAAGATTTAACCTGGACATTTTCCGGATCATGGGGCAAACGAAATATGTTGCGTTCGCGTCGGTTGGAATTAACCGCCAATGCCTCATTTATCGTTTTTACTGAGTGGCGGCTCAAGGACCACTGGTATCGTGTTCGTCTGACCGAACCATGGTTTTTTGCGATAAGAATGCCTTTAACGGTTACCGCGCAGCTTTCACCCGTTGTCAAGACTTCGAATCAGGATTATGACTATCGGAAAGAAAGTTGGTTTGTTTCTGTCTCAACCACGAGGAATCTTGATGATCGAACCCGCTTGATTGCCGGTCTTCAATACGAATCTGTTAATATTTTCGGATTGGATGAAGAAGCACTTGATATTCTTAAGGAGTCTGGAGGTATCTCAATCCGGCGAAGACTGTTTGCAAGCTTAAACCGTGATACTAGAAATCATCCATTTATTCCATCGCGCGGCTCCATCGTTAATATTCGGGCAGAATATATAGGTGGCTTTTTGGGCGGCGACGATTCATTTACTTTGCTTGAGGCAAGTTGGTCCAAATATCAAAAAGTCTGGCCGGGATGGATATCGGCATTTCGAATCAAGGGAGGCCTTGTCCGCGAATTCGGTGAATCTAGGCTAGTTCCGGTAGATGATCAGTATCGTATCGGCGGAGCCAACACCATCAGAGGGTTTTCAGAAGGCAGTCTCGGTCACCGATATTCAACAGCAGATGGGAAAGAAATTGTTGCAGCCAATATTATTGTAGTGGCCAATCAGGAATTTCGTTTCCGGCTGATTGGGAAATTCTGGGGCTCGTTTTTTGGCGATGTTGGCAATGGATTCCGCAATGACCTTGAAGTAAAGTGGAATCGTTTGGCCGTTTCGTATGGGGTAGGTCTTCAGTTTATTTCACCGGCCGGTCCGATCAGAGTCGATTATGCCCGGAAATTGAAGTCAAAATATATTTCAGCCGGTGATAAGTTTCATCTTACTATCCTTTATGCCTTTTAGCCGTATAATATTTCTTAAAGGGGATGCTTTGACTCCCTGTTGACAAAATCATTAATTTTGCTATTATGGGAAAGTTTGTGACGTAAAATATAATATGAGGTTTGAAAATTGAAACAGATATATCTTGATAATAATGCCACAACCCCGGTAGATGAGCGGGTCTTGGATGCAATGCTGCCGTATTTAAAAGGGATGTATGGCAACCCCAGTTCCGTTCACTTTTCTGGACGGGAAGCTAAAGCTGCAATGGAAAATGCCCGCGAGCAGGTCGCCAAATTCATCAATGCCGACCCATCGGAGATATATTTTACATCCGGCGGAACCGAATCGGATAACATCGCTCTTAAAGGTGCGGCCTTTTTAAATAAGGACAAACGGAATCATATTATTGTATCCTCAATTGAGCATCATGCCATTCTGGAATCTGCTCATTATCTGGAGAAGGAAGATTTTAAGGTTGATTATCTTGTGGTTGACAAAGATGGTTTTGTATCCCCCGATGAATTAAAAGATAAGATAACTGATAAAACATCGATTGTATCTATTATGCAGGCCAACAATGAAGTTGGTTCGATTCAGGATATTCCCGCCCTGTCAGCAATTACCAAAGAAGCCGGTGCTGTGTTTCACACAGATTCTGTTCAAGCGGTAGGTAAAATTAAAATTGATGTTGATGAACTCGGTGCCGATATGCTTTCGATTTCGGGACATAAAGTTTATGGCCCTAAAGGTATTGGTGTCGTTTATATTAAAAAAGGAAAACGAATTACACCGCTATTTCATGGCGGGCATCATGAGAAAAAGCGGCGCGCCGGCACCGAAAATATTCCTGGTATCGTAGGTATCGGAACTGCTCTGGAACTGGCCGAGTCATTAAGAGAGTCCGAACATCATCGGCTTGACGCATTAGCGGAGTTTTTTATTGATGGTGTCATGAATGCCGTTCCCAATGTATATATGAATGGTCCAAGAAACGAAAGAAGAGTATCATCGACTGTGAATTTATCTTTCGAATATATTGAAGGTGAGTCGATTATATTATCACTTGATATGAAAGGTATCGGAGTTGCATCCGGGTCCGCTTGTACTTCCGGTTCACTGTCGGCCTCACACGTGTTGACCGCTATGTCGGTTCCGATTGAACTGGCTCAGGGATCGATTCGATTTTCAATGGGCCGCTTCACGACAAAAGAGGATTTGGAATACACGATCTCGGTTCTCCCTGAAATAATAGAAAAACTTCGTTTGATGTCACCGTTGTATTCAAAGAAATAGAATTATTGTAAAATATTAAAGAATTGGGGCCGTCAATTCGACCCCGTTTTTTTGGGTTTTATGACAAAAAAAAAGAAGGTACTGGTCGCAGTTTCGGGTGGAGTAGATTCATCAACCGCTTTGTATTTGCTTAAAGAAGCTGGTTATGAGGTTATCGCTGGTCATATGAAACTGTGGGATTATAATGAAGTCGGCGGTGACCTTCATAAAGACGGCCGCTGCTGTTCAATCGATTCGATAAACGAATTGCACCAACTTTGTCACACGCTTTCAGTACCATTATATATTTTTGATTTTTCAAAACAGTTTAAAGAAGTGGTTATTGAGAATTTTGTTTCTGAATACAAAGCCGGGCGGACCCCAAGTCCCTGTGTGATATGTAACACAGAATTGAAATGGAATTCATTCCTGAGAAAAGCCGATGAATTGGAATCAGATTATATCGCCACCGGGCATTATGGACAAGTCGAATTTGATGATACGGCTAATCGTTATCTGATTAAAAAAGGCGTCGATGATAGTCGCGATCAATCATATTTCCTTTGGGGACTTGATCAAAAGGCACTGTCCAAAACTTTATTTCCTCTGGGCGGTTTTGAAAAGTCTCAAATCAGAGAGATTGCCAAAAGGATGAACCTCAAGACCGCTAAGAAACCGGAATCACGAGAGATCTGTTTTATTGCCGATGATAACTACCATCGCTTTTTAAAAGAGTGGGAAGAAAAGCAAGGGAGAAAGTTCGAGCCGGGTGAAATTATCAATGGGCGGGGAGAGGTAATGGGACGGCATCAGGGAACCGTCTTTTATACAATCGGACAAAGAAGAGGACTTGGTATATCAAACCCCACGCCGCTTTATGTAAATCAGATTGATGCCGTAAATAATAAAATTATTGTCGGAGATAATGAGACACTTCTAAAAAACAGAATGATTGTTACTGATATTAATTGGATTGCTTATGATGTTCCGCCCGATAAAATCGAGGCAGAGGTAAAAATACGCTATCTTCACAAGCCAGCCATGGCAATAATCAATATTATTGATACAACTTCGGCCGAAGTTATTTTTAATGAAAATCAACGCGCCATCACGCCGGGACAATCGACTGTTTTTTATCATGGAAACATTCTGCTTGGCGGTGGTATAATCTCTTAAAAAGTAGTTGAATTGGGTTCAATATCGGCTTAATATCTATATATTGGATAACCTAAAAATAAAGTGAGGCGATTAATGCTTAAAGCGACATTTCAGGGCCATAGTTGCGTTTCAATTACCGATGGCGAACAAAATATTATTATCGATCCATTCCTGACTGGTAACCCTCAGGCTACTGTTAAGGCTGAGGATATCAAAGTTGATTTTATTCTGGTGACGCATGGTCATGGAGATCATCTCGGGGATGCCGTTGAGATTGCGAAAAGAAACAAAGCCACAATTATTGCTCCGAACGAATTGGCAATTTATGTTCAAAAACAGGGAGCCGAGGCACATAATATGCATATCGGCGGCGCCTACGAATTTCCATTTGGACGCGTGAAGTTAACTATTGCGCATCACGGTTCGGCGGCCGGTGACGGTCTGGAATATACCGGAAATCCGTGCGGCTTTCTGATTACGATGGATGGAAAAACAGTTTATCATGCTGGCGACACCGGGCTTTTTTATGATATGAAACTAATTGGTGAGATGAACGATATCGATCTGGCGTTTTTGCCAATTGGCGATAATTTTACTATGGGTGTCACTGATGCGGTCAAAGCGGTTGAATTTTTAAATCCTAAAATTGTTGTACCGATTCATTATAAGACATGGCCGGTTATTGATGCGGAACCGACCGAATTTGCTGATAAACTGAAAGGATCGAAAACCAGAGTAATCATAATTGAGCCGGGAAAATCACTGGAAATTTAGCAACGAGCTTGAACCTATTCATGGTAGAGAAAATTTAACTTAAAGTAACACTTTAAAATATTATGTTTAAAAAAATACTTATCTGGGGGTTAGTTGCTGTTGTCGCTTTTGTTGTAATTGGTGCCGCGGCGGTGGCTATCTTTTTACCAAAAGAGAAAATCAAAGAGATGGCATTGGTGAAGATATCTTCAGCGCTCAATCGAGAAGTAACCGTTGATGATATCTCGGTTTCATATTTTGGTGGTATAGGCGTTAAACTCAATGGGATTACAATATCAAATCCCGATGGATTCGACTGGAGCCAATTTCTGGAAGCCAGGAGTCTGGATTTAAAACTTCAGCTTTGGCCGCTGCTTCAAAGAAAAATTCAGGTCGATCGGTTGATACTTATCGAGCCGAAGATGGCGCTTCTCAAGACAAGAAAGGGGCAGCTTAATTATGTTTTCGGTTTGATTGATTCGGCGGCTTCATCTCAGATAACAGATGATCTTCCAAAGGAATCGGAATTGGCTTTGGCTGCAATTTCATTTGATAATTTCAGAATAGAAAACGGTCAGATCGACTATGTCGATGATTCTTCTCAAATAGGGCTTATCGCTTATGGATTGGACTTAATGACAAAATTGGTCAGCCCTGAAAATATGATCTATCAGATAAGCGGAAACTTTAATACCGATTCAATAATAATTAAGAAATCGGGTGAATCTGATTTGGATATTCCGACTTTGGCAATTGCTTCGTCGTTTAAAGCTCGAATTGATCTGGAGAAAAAGCAGGCGACTCTAACTGACAGCGATATCGAAATCAATGGATGGAAATTTGATATTAATGCCGGTATTCCTAATACCGAAACACTCGATTATTTTAATTTGGAAGTAGCATCCAAAAAGAAAGCTTTGAGTGAAATTATTGCGTTATTACCAGCCAAATACAACTATCTACCTGATGGTTATGCCGCCACTGGTGAATTGGAGTTTAATACTGCATTAAAATATAATGCCAAGGCTCAAGAAAAAATTAAATACAGCGGTAATGCTGATTTATACAATCTAAAATTAACTATCGACAGTCTTAATGGTGATTTTGCAATAGAGCAA